>JAIEDJ010000020.1 GCA_029068025.1 Oscillospiraceae bacterium
TGCACCAAGACGGGCGTTGAGCGTTAATGTGAACACGCTCTAATACTTTCCATTTGCGCGTCAACATACTGTTCAAACAGCTTCGCACATTTCGGGAACGCTTCGAGCAATTTCTTTTCCGCTTTGTCCAATTTCCCGGGTAATTCGACACGTTCCCGCACCCTAATCATTATCCCTTTTTCTGAACAGCAAAAACGAGATCAACAGTATCAGCAGCTCAACAAAAACCATCAGCGCAAGCGCCGTGAGTATCGAGCCAAAATCTATTACCGTATCAAATTTGATTCCTAAATACGACGAGAGGATCTTGAAGATCAGCTTGATAAACGAGCAGCTCAACAATGCCGAGACAATCGAGACCGGTATCAACAAAACAATGTTTTCCAACGCAAACGCGCCGAGAATATGCGGTTTTCCGCAGCCGAACGCGTCCGCCGCCGTTATGAACGGTGCTTTTTCTCTAAAATAATTCAAAGCGGAAATTATTCTTGTCATCAGATAAATAAACGCTATCGCTCCCGCGGCGAGATACATCAGATTTCCAATAAAAAGATGCAGCCCGGACAATTTCTCCAGCGCTTCGCTGGTAAAAACGGTCTTGATAACGCCGCCGTATTTTTCGGAAAGTTTTTCGCAAACTCTGTCAATATTTTCTATCGTGCTGTACACCGTAATTCCCCGATAATTGCTCCCGGGATCAACGATGAACGCAAAAGCGCTCCCGAAATCAAACGTCTCGCTTTTATAATATTCAAGCGCTGCGATATTCAGAAGATCCTCCGAAAAGATCCCGACAATTCTCATATTTTCGTAATCGATTATTTTCTCGTCACGAAAAAAATCGTGCGAGATCGTCGTCCGCTTATTTAAAATATCATCATAATTTAAAATGCGGTAATCCTCACAAAAATTTTCGCAGATGATCATCTCATTGCCGCTCTCTGGCATTCTTCCGGCAACGAGAATATCTTTTCCTCCGAGAGCGCGGAATTCGTTGAGATATGTTTTGGGAATAAGTGTCTCGGCGTTTTGCGACTGCTCGTAAAAAAGATTGATCTCAAATTCACCGACGCTGTCTATCGTTATTTCGCCGTTGACAAAACCATCTCGATAATACGGAACCGCTTCGAGAACGCCCGGCATTTCGGATATCGCGCCAAGCTCGCTTATATCGGTCTTTACAAGGACTATATTTCCGCTGCTGCGTAGTTTTAAAACCTCCGCGACCGCGTTTTTCAATGAGCGCGTGAATGTCACCGCCGAGAAAAGCGCGAACCCGAAAAGCAGCAGGCAGACAACGCTCCCGATAATTCTGAGCGGATAACGTCGGATATTCATCAGTGCCAATTTGAAAGACAAGATCATCTGTTACGCACCTCGCTGTCCGATGATTTTTTGATGTTAATTAACAGGGAAATTACAGCCGCGGCAAGACAGGCAGCGGCTCCCGCGGCAAAATACGCGAGATAATTCACTTTGTCAACGCTCATCTTCAAAAGTTCTTTAGCCCACATATCAACTAGCATATCAAGCAGTACGCTTATCCAAAGTCCCAAAGCGCTTCCGATAACGATCAAAACGGCGAACACAGCCGACATACACATAAACAGTCCGCTCTTGCGCATACCGAGAACGAGCAGATCGGCAACAAATTCTTCGCGCTTTGAAAAATACATTTTTATAAAAACGAAAATGTAAGCCGCGCACACCGCCGCCAACAATAAAAGCACGATATTCATTGCCATCTTCATTGCACGGTATCCCTCGCACAGAGCAAGTATCCCCTCGGTATCGCTGAAGTTGTCAGAGTTAAGATACCTTGTCACATCGAGAAGCTGATCATTGTCCGAGAGTATCACTATGTACTCGTCCGCGGTAATATCGGGGTCGTAAATAAAGAAGCTGTAATCCGCTCCCGAAGTCCGGATAATATCTCCCACCTTATATTCCGAACCGCCTATCAGAATTTTGTCTTCCCTTTGGCAGCTCAATTTTTCGGCTAATTCTTGTGTGGGATAAACAATTCCCTTTTCAAGTTTTAATTCCAAGCCGTACAATGCTGATAGGAAATGCTCTTTCGGTTTTGTCAGCATTTTTCCTATCGAAACAACACATAACCCGCCGCGGTAGCTCGGCAAATAAACGAGATTTTCCTCGTGAGAGATCGTTATATCATAGGTTATGCCGCTGCCGCTCGCGAAGACCGGCAGATCGCTGTAATATCGGCTATGGCGCGGCGGTTCTTTTACTTTCAGCGGAAGAACTTGATCGTGATCGAACTGAGTAAAAAATCCGTCGAACACCTGATTGCTGTAATTCGCAAGGACGCAGACTACCGCCAATAACAG
>JAIEDJ010000201.1 GCA_029068025.1 Oscillospiraceae bacterium
ACATATTACAGCTTGTTCACATAATCCTGTTGATCTTGTTTGTGCTGATTTGCAAAAGAGATATGGACATCGCCGCAAATCGGTTTTGATGTGAACTATGTTATGTCTGACAGAAAGGATCTTATTATGAGAGCTGCAAACAACAATTCACTTATGATCAACGAAAACGAGTCCATATCATCGGTCAATGAAGCGAGTTATCTGTTCGCTGAATATGTCTGCCGCGAGCTTGAGAAGATCGGGATGAGATATTCCTATAGGCACGTTCTCAAGCCGCTTATTGAGAACGACAGTCTTACTCAGCTGGAGCTTGTAAATATCACTAATTTGAAAGCGCCTACCATCAGTATCACGCTTCGCAATATGGAGCGTGAGGGGATCGTGACCCGAAAGAAGAGCGATACAGACCGCCGTGAAACGCACGTCGCCATCACCGATAAGGGAAAGAAAATGTATAAGAAGGTGCTGGAAGCGCTCGCAAAAGCGGAAAAGACCATGCTGAACGGTCTTACCGATAAGGAGCTTAAGGCAATGCGCACTACTGTTGGTAAGATGTGTAAAAACCTGAACGATTCAATGAAATGATTTTAACTGTCGATCACATTCGACATTCGGACGGAAAACAACACCCCCGCGGCGTTTATTTGCCGCGGGGGTGTTGTTTGTTTTGTTATCGGTTTGCGGGTTTATGCTGCGGGAGCTGTAAATAGGTAGTGTACCGCTACAACAGCAAGAATGCCGCCGATACTGCTTGCGATAAGGTTTACTATGAGCTGATACGCCCAATCGACCTTGGCGCCCTTGTTCGGTATCGGCATAACAGCGAACCAGATGCTGCTGAAGAACGAACGCATGGCGTTCATGCTGAAGCCTGTGCTGTTAAGTGTAAGCGACAGGATCAGAACAGCCGCGAAGCCTACTACGCCGATCCGGAACGCGTCAGTGCCGGGGGCTGTGATGGTTCCCAATACAAGGAACAGGAAAAGGAACGTTGCGAGGATCTCCTGAATTATGTTCAGTGCGTAATTCTTGCTGACAGGGTACGCGGAGAAGATACCGCGCTTGTCGCCCTCGGGAGTGGCCTTGAAGGAATCCCAGAAAAATACCATACAGATAATGACCGCCGCGCCCGCCGCGAGGAACTCCATAAGAATGTACAAAGCCGCGTCGCCTGCGCTGACATTGCCGAGAATAAGATTTCCGAATACCACACCGGGGTTCAGATAAGCGGGGCCTCCGAGAATTACAGCTACCGCAAGTCCGAAGCCTACGGCAAGGCTCCACGCAACCGCAAGCTCGATATAATTCAGCTTGCCGACCAGTGTTTTCTTTAAGTTGACGTTACACATATACGCGTATCCGCCCAGCAGGAAAATAAGACTGCCAATGAATTCCGATAAGTAAGTCATATTTCGTCTTCTCCTTAATTATGTCAGTTGTGGCTGTGTTCGGGGAACTTGACCACGCTCACTGCCTCGGAGATGGTTCTTTCAAGCGCCTCCTTGCCGTACTTGTCGACCTCCGCCTTGTTCTTTTCTCCGTGAGTAAGACAGCCCGCGCCGCCGATACAGCCGCCGACGCACGCCATACCTTCGATGAAATTCGCGTCGAGAACGTTCTTGCTCTTTTTGAGCAGAGCCGCTTTGCACGCTTCGATACCGTCGCAGGAGACCGCCTTAAGCTCGAAGCTGCCGAGATCCTGTTCGCTGAGCGCCTGCTTTACCGCATCGCAAAGACCTCCGCTTCTCGCGAATATTCTTCCGAAGTAGCTTGCGTTGTCAAGCAGATCCTCGTCAAGCTCGCGGATATCTATGTCCTTGCTGTCAAACAGCGCCTGAAGCTCCTCAAAGGTGATCACGCAGTCGATGTACGGGCGGACGGATTCCTTCTGGAACTCCATCTTCTTTGCCGTGCACGGACCTATAAATACTACCTTGCAGCCCGGATCGGTGGACTTTATGAACTGCGCAATGGTCGCCATGGGGGAGAGGTTGGTGGAGATATGGTCCACCATGTCTGGGAAGTTCTTGTGGATATAATCCACGAAAGCGGGGCAGCAGCTTGAGGTGAGGTAGTCGCCCTTTTCCGCAAGCTCGCGGCTTTCCATCATAGATACCATATCCGCGCCGAGTGCCGCTTCGATAACGGTGAAGAAGCCGAGCTTCTTTATGCCGCTTACCACCTGACCGAGCTTTCCGTACGAGAACTGTGAACCAATAGCGGGGGCTACGACCGCATAGACCTTGTATTTCTCGTTGTTATTGCTGCGTTGGATCATATCGATAACATTGATGATAAACGACTTGTCGGTGATCGCGCCGAACGGGCACTGATATACGCACGCTCCGCAGGAAATGCACTTGTCGTTGTCTATCTTTGCCGCCTTGTCACCAGATAAATCTTTTTGCCTTAAAATGTCACGCCAACAACCAAGGGG
>JAIEDJ010000202.1 GCA_029068025.1 Oscillospiraceae bacterium
TATGCCGCGGGATGAGGTTTGTGTGTCAGGCGGCCCGCCTCTGGGGCGTCCCCATTCAATTTGGCGTTTACTTTTTTAATCCAGCGTGGTAAAATAAAGAAAATGTATAAGGAGGCGTGTAATATGGATATAGAAATGTCAATTGCTGCCATGTCTATGTCAATGGCACAGGCAAATATGCAGGATGCGTTGGCAGTCGGAATGCTCAAAAAGACAATGGAGTCTTCGGAAGCGTCTATGGATATGCTTACCGACATGATCGACAATATGCCTTCTCCCGATGGGCGCGGCACGATCCTGAACACACTCGCATGATCAAAGAAATAAAGCCTCTCCGCAAGGGAGGCTTTTATTTTTGGCTTTTCTCCACGCACAAAACAAAAGCCGCCGTTTCGGAGCGGCTCTGCTTGAAAAAATTTTATCCAAAAAGAGCAGTTCTGAATGGACAATCTATAATTAACAATTTCGGAACTCGGCTTCGCGGCGATTTAAATCGCCGCAGGCGGTATCCCTTAACTTTATGTTATCAATAAGCGTTTTGTGAAGCATAATGCTTCCATTGTCAATTGAAACGAAGCATTTTATATTTGAAGTTTATATTACAGTCTGAGCCGAGCGTCCCCGCCCGGCTATTTTCTTATACCACTTGAAAAATATAAAATTTAAGATAATCCGTCTCCGGCACGTTCCACAATATCGGATGATCGGGCGACTGCCGTCTTGCTTCGATCTGACGAAGCGAAACGTCCGCGTCAGCCGCCGCGTCATGCAGCATCTGCATAAACAGCGGTTCGGTCATAAAATGCGAGCACGAGCAGGTCGCGAGATATCCCCCGCGCTTAAGCAGCCGCATAGCTTTAAGGTTGATCTCCTTATATCCGCGTATAGCGCTTCTGACAGTTACGCTGCTCTTTGTAAACGCCGGCGGATCGAGTATGATAAAGTCATACGGATTGCCGCCCTGCTTATAAAGCTCGGTCAGATAGTCAAAGACGTTCGCCTCAACTAGACGGATATCAAGCCCGTTCAGCTCGGCGTTTCTCTTTGTCATCCCCAGAGCGTCAGCGGAAATATCCACCGCCGTTACCTCCGAAGCACCAGCCGCAGCAGCGTTCAGCGCAAACGCTCCCGTGTGTGTAAAGCAGTCAAGCACCCGCCTTCCCTTCGCGATCCTGCGTATAGCGGCACGGTTGTACTTCTGATCAAGAAAGAAGCCTGTCTTCTGCCCGTTCACATAATCAACTGAGAACCGAATCCCGTTCTCGACTATCTCCACGACCCCGCCGAGATCGGTCTTCAGCCCATTCCAGAAGCCCTTATATTCTTCCATTCCCTCAAGCTCACGTATCTTGACATCGTTGCGCTCAAATATTGCGGAGATCTTATCCCCCATTCGCTCCAGCTCCTCGACCAGCAGCGTATACAGTTCATCCTTGATAAGCTCTGTGCCCAGCGAAAGCACCTGCGTTACCAGAACGTCTCCGAAGCGGTCAACTGTCAGCCCGGGAAACTGATCCGCCTCGCCAAATATAAGACGACAGCACGAGAAATCGTCTCCCATGACTGTCCTGCGATAGTCCAGCGCGTATCTGATCCTGCGCCGATAAAAATTTGTATCAAATTTGTCGTTGGTATTCTTGGAGATGATTCTGACACGGATCTTTGAGTTGTCATTAATAAATCCCGTACCAAGATATCGGCTCTTCGCACTGAAAACGTCGACAAGACCACCGTTTTTATATTCTCCCTCAACGGAAGTCACCTCATCAGAATAGACCCACGGATGACCGCCGCGCAGAGCCTTCTCCCCCTTAGCCGTCACAAATACCTTAGAATAATTACGTTCCATTATCAAACCTCATCAATCAAAAGGGCAAGCCGCCCTTCCCATTTCGCTATACAGAAAATTTTGGTGTCAAGCATTCTCGCTTGACACCAAAACACTTCTATACTACATACTCCAAAAAGGAGGGCTGCCATATTTTACTTGTTGTCGTCCTTGCGACGTTTAGCGGAAAGTGCCATAGCAGCTGCCGCACCGACAGCGCCAAGTGCCAGACCGCCCATTGCAGAACCTTGACCGCCTGTGTTGGGCATATCCCCAAGCGGAACATCATCATCCGGGATCTCTACATTATCGTAGTCGATCAACTCATCATTGGTCGGTTCTTCCGGAAGCGGATCATCGTCACCGAAGTCCATATCAAAGTCGATATTCGGATAATCACCGCGCGGAACCTCATCATCCGGGATCTCCTCAGGAGGATCTTCATTAGGATCATCCGGGTATTCGGGATCCTCGGGTGTTACCGGCTCCTCAGGTTCATCATCATCGTCGTCGCTGTCGATTACAGGATGGCGAACAGGCTTATTGGGCTTCTCGGGCTTATCATCATCGTCATCGTCATCACCTTCTACAGGCGGTTCCTCAGACTTATCATCATCATCGTCGTCACCCTCTACAGGAGGTTCCTCAGACTTATCATCATCATCGTCGTCACCCTCTACAGGAGGTTCCTCAGACTTATCGTCATCGTCGTCACCCTCTACAGGAGGTTCCT
>JAIEDJ010000203.1 GCA_029068025.1 Oscillospiraceae bacterium
CGTAGGAGATCCCGACGATGACCACCAGAAACGGCAGCTTTATCACAACTCTCAGCAGCGCCGAAAGCGCGGCGTTCTCTATCCCCCACCACTCTGCCGGTTTTATCGGAATTATCGAGTAAACGATAATGCTCACCAACAGCGTGATGATAATAAAGCTTGTGCCACAGCGCGGATGAAATCTCGTCATTTCCTTGATGTTCTCCACAGTCAGCGGCTTTCCCGCTTCATAACAGGCAATGGTCTTGTGCTCCGCGCCGTGATATTCATATGTCCGCTTCATCTGCTTCGTCTGCGCTACTATCGCCATATACGCGACAAACAGCGCCAGCTTCAGCACGCCCTCAAACACAGCCTTCCACATCGAGATATCCGGCTCGACCGCGTTTTCGATAAGCGTAAACAAAAAGCTCGGCAGAAAAAAGAACGTGCCCAGCATGATTGCGACCATCAGAACCACGATGATCACGCCGATAACACCGACGATAGCCTCCGCACCCTTCTCTCCGAACGTGCGCTCCAGCCACAGATCGAATTTTGTCGGTTCCTCGTCTTCGCCCAGCCCGCTTATCTCCGCGGACTTGTTGATATAGGTCATTCCCTCTTTCAAGGTGGTGACAAAATTAAAGCAGCCGCGTATAAACGGCGCTTTGTTATACCACTTCTTTTCCGGGATCTCCCACTGCTCAAGATGGATCTCTCCGTCGGGCTTCCGCACAGCCATAGCGCCCTCCGAAACGCCCTTCATCATGATCCCCTCGATAAGCGCCTGACCGCCGACGGTTGTCTTTTTGGAGTTGTCTCCCTTTCTCATTTCTTTTGTTCTGCCTTTCTTTCTGATAAAACCGCACAAAATATGCGTTGTCTTCATCTGATGCCTTAAAAAACATTTTCGTACTGCCGACCTTGAAATGCCGGAACTTTGCCCGAAATACCAAAGGCGGTTCGCCTTATTGATCTTCCTTTTCCTTCTTCGGAGCAAGCGGCAGGGTTATTGTCACCGTTGTTCCCGCGCCGAGCTCGCTTTCCACCTCCAGCGTTCCGCCGTGCATGGAAACGATCTCGTCCGCGACCGCCAGCCCGATCCCAGAGCCGTGCTTCGTTGCGTTCGCCTTATAGAATTTCTGCTTTACCTTCGGCAGATCCTCCGCCGCGATACCAACGCCCGTATCCGATATCGCTATGACCGCCGAGTCGCCGGTCTTTTCCGCAAGTATCTCTATGGAACCGCCGCCCTCGGTATACTTCAGCGCGTTGTCGATTATGTTGATGAACACCTGCCGCAGACGGTTCTTGTCGCCCGTCACCACGCACATAAACTGCGGCTCGTTGTAGCTGATGGAAACGTTCTCCTTCTTCGCCTTGTCGATATATATCAGCATAGCGTCCTCAAGCTCCGCCAGCAGATCCATAACTCCCATCTGGAGCGAAAAGTGACCGCTCTGTATACGCGAAAAGTCCAGCAGCTCCTCCACCATTCGCTCAAGGCGCTTCGTCTCTCCGGCTATGACCTTCATTCCCTTTGAGAACGTTTCGGGATCGTATCCCAGCGCGAGAGTTTCGCCCCAGCCCTTGATAGCTGTGAGCGGAGTTCTCAGCTCGTGAGACACCGAGCTTATAAAATCATTCTTGATCTGCTCGGAGTTCTCCAGCTCATTTGCCATCTCATTAAAGGCGCTCGAAAGCTGCCCGATCTCGTCCTTTGACGTGACCGGTATACGCTCGGAAAAGTCCCCCGTAGCCAGCCTTTTTGCCGTGGAGCTTATCTGAGCCAGCGGAACACAGATCGACTTTACGAAATAAACGCCCATCAGCACGACCACCAGCAGCACAAAGGCGCTGATCCCGAGTGACGCGGTCATCATACGGGAAAGCATATTATCGACCAGCGCCAGCGAGCTTACGAATCTCAGCGCGTTCACGCTGCTGCTCGGGCGGCCGATCAATATCGTGACCGCCAGAATAGTTTCTGTGCCGTCCCGTCCCAGAAACACACCCAGACCGTCCTTGCTTTTCAGCGCCAGCTCATAGTCGGGCATATTGTATTCCCTGTCGGGCGAGAATCCGCTTGATGAAAGAGTGACCTGTCCGCTTTTGTTGACGGACATCATCTCCATCTGATCCTTCTTGTCGAAATTCTCGACTATCCTGCGGACCTCGGAAGAATAGTTATCCGATGTGTTCTCATAAAGCCGCGTGAGAAACATTTCCGCGGTATTCGCCTCGGAAATGATATAGCTCTCCGCCGATCCGTAATAATACTGCCGCATAAAGTAGTAAATACATACGTTCACAACGATAAGGATTATCGCCACGACCGAGACCGTATTCACCATCCACCGCATGGCGATGGAGTGCTTTCCCAGCTTGAAGCGAGTTTTTTTCTTTTCCATCAGCCGTTCCACTTATACCCGAATCCCCACACTGTCTGAATATACTGCGGAGTTGAAGGATCCTCCTCGATCTTCATGCGAAGCCTGCGTATGTTCACGTCGATGACCTTATCCTCACCCACATAGGAATCCCCCCATATGTGGCGCAGTATCGACATTCTGTCAACGGGAGAATTTCTGTTCTTCATCAGAAATTCAAGAATATGGTATTCAATCTGTGTAAGATCCACGGGATCGCCCTTATTGTAAAGTATCCTGCTCTGATAATCCAGCGTAAACTGTCCCGAGGTTATCGTCTTAGGCTCCTCCCTGCGCGAGCGGTTCACGCTGACGCGTCTGTGGATAGCGTCCACACGCGCGACCAGCTCGGACGGCGAAAAGGGCTTTGTAACATAATCGTCCGCGCCGATCATCAGACAGTTGACCTTGTCCATCTCCTGACTTTTCGCGGACAGCATAATAATGCCGATATCCGAGCTTTTCTCGCGTATCCAGCGGCAAAGCGTAAAGCCGTCCATTCCCGGCATCATAATATCCAGCAGCGCCACGTCAAAGCTGCCGTTCTGACGCTCGTATTCCGATACCGCCTCCTCGCCGCTGGCAACGTCAACCACGTCATACCCCGCTCTGCGAAGATTAATAACCACAAAATCGCGGATAGAATTCTCGTCCTCCACAACCAATATTCTTTTCATAATACACCCCCGAAAACAGTTGACAGTATATCATTCAAATAATCGCGCAAAGCGCTAACCGCAAATATCAATTGTACATCCTACAATGCTATAAAGCTGTTCTGCAGCTCGCTTTCCGTCAGCGCAAGAGCTCCCGCTCTGTACTCGCTGGTCTCGATACAGCAGTACAGCGTGTCCTCGGTCTCGCCGAGCTGCTTCAAGCCCCTGGAAGCCGCCATAGCCTGCTCGTCGTTCTTATTGACCGAGCGTATCCGCATAAGCTCCGTACCCTCAACGTCGGTAAGCCCGCTCTCCGCGTTATACGATACGAACACGATCTCATTGTTGTCAAAATCGGGCACAGCCGTCACAACGCCTCTCCATCTGTTCGGAAACAGCAGCGCAAAGCGGTATTTTCCCGAAAAATAGCTGTAGTGCTCGAGCACGAACTTATCGTCGGACACGGAATACCACATCACGGCGCAGAGCTGCTCGGGCTTGGTCAGCGTCTCATACCCCGGCAGCGGCGATGTGGACGGTATCTCCATAAACCCGTCGCCGTCGATATCAAAACAGTATATCTCCGACATATATCTGTTGACCAGC
>JAIEDJ010000204.1 GCA_029068025.1 Oscillospiraceae bacterium
GTGCGGCAGTCTAAGGCGTGCAAGGCGGCGTTTGAGGACAGCTTCTGGCCGCTTGTTGCTGACAGCGCCGGCACAAACGGCAATTGGGATTGGTTTGACGGCGTATGGCCGCCCTTTAACTGAGAAGCGAGGTGAAAGAATATGTTTATTTTTGAGAAAAGAACGCAGATCCCCGTATGTATCAAGAACAGAAACCCGCGTCTCGCCGGGATAATCCTTTCGCAGTACGGCGGTCCGAACGGTGAGCTTTCCGCGTCGCTTCAATATCTTTCTCAGCGCTTTACCATGCCCGACAATATGGGCAAGGCTTTGCTTACGGATATCGGCACGGAGGAGCTGGCGCACCTTGAGATCATCGGCAGCATCGTGGGGCAGCTGACCGACGGCGAGGGTGCAAGGAGCTTCGACAAGTACGGCAGAGGTGACTACTATGTCGATCATGGCAGCGCGGTTTTCCCGGCAAACGCCGGAGGAACACCGTGGAACGCGGCTTACATTCAGTCGATGGGCGATCCCGTTGCCGATCTGGTGAACAATATGGCGGCGGAGCAGAAGGCAAGGGCAACCTATGATAACATTCTTCGCCTGAGCGACGATCCCGACGTTAATGAAGTCATAAAGTTCCTGCGTGAGCGCGAGGTCGTTCACTTCCAGCGCTTTGGCGAGCTGCTTGATCATTATCAGGAGAAGATCGATAACTGCGCTAAGTAAATCAAAGATCTCCCGACAATTTCAGTCGGGAGATCTTTTCGTTATATTGAACAATTTTTTTTTAAAATTTGATATATTTCACAAAATGTCAAGAAAACTTGGCAAAGGGTATTGACAAGTAAACTTGGCAGTGATATAATATAATTGCAAAGAAAACTTGTCAGGAGAGACAAAAACTATAATTGTCTCAAATCACTTATACGGAGGTTTTATTTATGAAAAAGGACGAAATACTTAAAAAGGCAAGAGCCGAGCAATCCGACGAGATGGAACTCGCAGTAAGAGACAGGTCGGCGGTGTGGATGGCAATAGCCATGGTGATAGTGGCGGGTTTTTTTGTTTGTATGCGCGGCGAAGATGAGCCGATCGCGGATCTGGGAGCTACAGTTTGCTTCTCAACTGCCGTGTGTATGATCTACCGTTTTATTCGTTTGAAGAAGCTGTATTATCTTATAATGGGGATAGTTTTGGCAGCTGCAACAGTCTTTTTGACTGTGAGATTCTTTCAAGGTCATTAAGGAGGTAAAACTATGAGGAAAGACGAAATTCTTGAAAAGGCGAGGGCGGAGAAGTCCGATGAAATGGAACAGCACTTTAATGACAAGTCTATATTTTTCATTATCATAGCAATGTTCCTGTGTCTTTGTTTGTTTTCGATCACACGGATGGTGAAAGATGCGCCGGTTGAGGACTATGTTGCAACGCTGGATATTTCTATCGCAGCCGGGCATTTTTATCGTTACAGTAAAACAAAGAAGACAGAGTCTCTTGCTATCGGGATATGCTTCGGAATTGCCGGAATTATCTTTACGGCAATATACTTTACAAAATTTTTCGGAGTGTGACTGTGGACGGAGAACTGATACTTAAAAACAACCTCAAACAGGCGCGAACCGAAAAGAAAATGTCACAGTCGGAGCTGGCTCAGATGGTCGGTGTTTCACGAAACACGATAAGCTCTATTGAAACGGGGCAATTCAACCCGACAGCCAAGCTGGCGCTGATACTGTGTATAGCGCTTGACAAGAAGTTTGAGGAGCTTTTTTATTTCGACTGATGGCATCTGTGTGAGCTCGGGTGCGGTGCGCGTATTGTGGGCTATAACAAGAATTATGCCGGAAAAGATCATTGTCGTATGGCGTTCTGCGGTTTTGTATTGATAGTTATTGATCACTTTTTATGTCTATTGTAATGCAACATCTAAAAAACGTCTTGAAAAACTATTTGAAATATGGTATAATATATGTAATACGATAGACAAAATAATCAAAGGGAGAACGGCAGTGTGCCGTTTGTGGTGTTTATTATGTTAAATAACAATAAATACAAGAAGATCGTCATCATTGTTGCGGCAGTGGCAGCAGTCGTTTTGGTAGTATTATTTGCTACAGGAAAACTTGACGGCATTTTGAACGACATTCAGACAGACGGAGATAGTTACACGGACGGTGCGGATATCGATTCCACAGGTGATCTGTCGGACAATATTTCCGGCGGTTCTGCTGATGGTACTTCGAGCAGTTCGGATGCCAACTCTTCGACCTCATCAGCCAAGCCGCAAAGTTCAAGCACAAGTTCGGCAGTTTCTTCGAGCAAGCCGCAAAGTTCAAGCACAAGTTCCGCAGCTTCTTCGAGCAAACCAAGCAGTTCTGTTTCCGAACCGCAGCTCAGGTTTAGAAATAAAAATCTTCTGAATCAGCACTATCAGAAGCACGGTATCGATATGGGCTTTTCATCCGCCGAAGAATATGAAAAGGCGGCAGCTCGTGTGCCTTATGATCCGAATGTTCTCCACAAGATCGAAGCAGAGGACGGCGATGATGTTTATTACATAGAGAGCACAAACGAGTTTGTTATTGTGTCAACGGATGGGTATCTCCGCACCTATTTTAATCCCGACAGAGGTATTGACTACTTTAATCGTCAATAGTACTTGACAAATTCCAAATAATATGATATACTTAAATAATCGGAACGGCTTTGCCAATCTGATTATTAACGGGGTGTAGCGCAGTTGGTAGCGCGCGAAGTTTGGGACTTCGATGTCGCGTGTTCGAATCACGTCACTCCGACCACCAGTCGAACAAAATGCCCCTTGCATAGCAAGGGGCATTTTGTTCGACGCAAAGGCGTTCGCGCACGCCGCTTCGCGGCGCACACGAACGCTCTTTGCTAGACGCATTTTCACTTCGTGGTCGGAGCGACCGCGACTTCGCTTCGCGAAACCGTGAAAAACGCTCGGAGTCGATCTCCTATACATACAATGTTGTTCTTGTCGAAATCTTTTGGTTACGATCTCGCAAAGACCACCTTGCAAAGCCAGCAGAGACATTCTTTAAAAGCGTTTTCGTATAATTCTCTAAATATATGACGCTTTTTTTAATTCCGTTCGGGGAATGTCAGCCAAGAAACTTTTTTACAGTTTGGATAACTCTGTCCGCCTTAAATGGCTTTACTATGAAGTCCAAAGCGCCGAGCCTTATAGCGTCGACAACGATCAACTCCTGACCCATTGCTGAGCACATAATCACCTTAGCCATAGGATCGTTCGCCTTGATGTCCTTAAGCGCGTCGATTCCCGATTTATTCGGCATGGTGATGTCCATTA
>JAIEDJ010000205.1 GCA_029068025.1 Oscillospiraceae bacterium
TTCCAATAAGGTATGGCTGGACTCTTGTAACAGAATCCTCTCGGAAGCGACCGACCCTTTTGTTCCGGAAAATCAGTTTGACCGGCAATTCCTTTCAATAATAAACATCTGCCGCGAAACAAGCTTTGAAGGGTTGTTTAAAATAATATGGCAAGCCGTGTGCAAAATGAAGGATCAAAGCCTTGAAAATTACAATAACTTTGTAAATTATTTCGCAAAATATCCTCTGTGGGGAACCTTGGATCCCGCTCGGCATGACTACGACACGCTTAAGCGCCGCGCAACGGTCTTAAAACAGCACAGCTATGATTTTATGTGGCTCTACCGCAGATTCCCCGACTATCTTTCCAAACAGACCATTACGGCTATTCTTTTAAATTGGCTGACAATTGATCCAAATATGCCGCATATCGTTAAGTCGATATTCCCCGATTACTATGAGCCTGATATTTTTCCTAACAACAAGGACGATATTTTTGTGGATATCGGAGCCTATACAGGCGATTCCATTCTGAATTATGTTAAAAACTACGGGGCTGACTACAAAAGGATCTATGCCTATGAAATCACCGAAAGTAGCTGTGAAATAATGCGCAGAACTCTAAAGGATCTGCGCGATGTTGAGATACGCCGCAAGGGCGTAGGCGAAAAAGCAGGCGAGATGTTTCTGAATCCATCTGACGATCCGTCCGCGAATCAGATATCATCCAGATCTTCCAAAGACCGCGTAGAGATAGTTACACTTGACGATGATCTTCCCGACGGATTTACATTTCTGAAAATGGATATAGAGGGCGCGGAATATAACGCGCTCAGAGGCAGTGAGCAGACGATCCGACGCTGCAGACCCAAACTCGCGGTATGCGTCTATCACGGCTATGACGATATCTGGAGAATACCGGCGCTGATCGACAGCATTGATCCGAATTATCAATTTTATCTGCGCCACAACGGCGGCAATCTAATTCCGACGGAATTTGTTCTTCTCGCCAAGCCGCTCGAAAAATGATAGCTTTACAACAAGCTCCGCATAACTCATATTGTACTGTTTAAGCCGCTCAGAAACTAAATTGCAATATGACAAAATATGACGAATAACAGAGATCTCACGTTCCTGCTTGGTGACCATCAGATTATCCTCCTTCTGTCCGGCTCGACTTCCTGCACAAATCGGCTGCCATGCAGAGCCCCTCTCTGCCGCTCAAGTGAATCAAGCGTAACCATATCAACTTCCTTATTAAGTGATGTACAAAGATCATCATACATTACCCAAAAAACGAAAGCCGGTAAGTTCACCTTCATCGACCAGCATATCCACATCGCTCTCCTCAGTAGCGTCCCCGTGCGCATAAGAGCCAAACAGATATAAGAAAAATCAAGTGCTTTCAAATAATTCGCCGCGAAGCGCATTGCTCCGCGGCGAAAATATCTGTAAACAAGTTTTTAGTTACTTTTCGACCTGATATACTCGTCCATCGCCTTAGCCGCGGTCTTGCCCGCGCCCATCGCGAGAATTACCGTAGCCGCTCCGGTGACAGCGTCGCCGCCGGCGTACACGCCCTCGCGCGAGGTCAGACCGTTCTCGTCCGCGATAAAGCAGCCGTGCTTGTTGGTCTCCAGACCCTTTGTGGTGTTGCGGATAAGCGGATTCGGCGAGGTACCGATAGACATAACAACACAGTCCACATCCAGCATAAACTCACTGTCGGGCTTCGGGATAGGACGGCGGCGGCCCGAAGCATCGGGCTCACCCAGCTCCATCTCAATGCACTTCATACCGGTAACGAGCTTGTGCACGTTGCCGACGATCTCCACGGGATTGTTGAGGGTCTTAAAGATAATGCCCTCTTCCTTCGCGTGCTCAACCTCTTCCTTACGCGCGGGAAGCTCGTTCTCGCTGCGGCGGTATACTATGTATACGTTCTCCGCACCGAGACGCTTTGCGCTGCGCGCTGCGTCCATGGCAACATTTCCGCCGCCGACTACCGCAACGTTCTTGCTCTGCTTGATGGGCGTATCGGAATCGGGCTTATACGCCTTCATCAGATTAACACGCGTGAGAAACTCGTTCGCCGAGTACACGCCCTTGAGATTCTCACCCGGAATATTCATAAAGTTCGGCAGACCCGCGCCCGAGCCGATAAAGATCGCCTCAAAGCCCTGCTCGAACAGCTCGTCCACCTCGATAGTACGTCCGATAACAACGTTCGTCTCGATCTTAACGCCAAGCGCCTTCAGATTGTCGACCTCGCGCTGAACGATAGTCTTAGGCAGACGGAACTCGGGAATACCGTAAACCAGTACGCCGCCCGCAAGGTGCAGAGCCTCAAAAACGGTAACGTCGTAACCCATCTTCGCGAGATCGCCCGCGCAGGTAAGTCCGGAAGGACCCGCGCCGATAACAGCACACTTGTGTCCGTTCTTAGCGGGAGCCTTTGGAGCTTCCTTGGAGTTTGCATTGTGCCAGTCTGCAACAAAGCGCTCCAGACGGCCTATAGCCACAGGTTCGCCCTTAATTCCGCGAACGCACTTACTCTCGCACTGTGTTTCCTGAGGACATACTCTTCCGCATACGGCGGGCAGTGAGCTGCTCTTGGAGATCACGTCATACGCGCCCTCGAAGTCGCGCTCCTTCACGCGCTCGATAAACGCGGGGATATCGATAGCCACAGGACAGCCGCCAACACACGGCTTGTTCTTGCAGTTCAAGCAGCGGTTTGCCTCGTCCACCGCCTGTTCCTCTGTATAACCGAGAGCTACCTCCTGGAAATTCTTATTGCGGACATTCGGATCCTGAACCGGCATTTCATTTTTCTTTAAACTCATGTTAGGCATCGCTTACACTCCTTATTTTAAAAGCGTTCTGCGCTACGTTCGCTAAACGAAAACGCTTCGCGTTTCCGTTTGCTCACTCGCACCGCGTCACAACCGCCGCTTCGCAGTGTGACCGCCTTGCGACATCGTGCCGCGGCTCTGTGACGTGCTGCTACGCTCCGAACGCCGTGCTCTTACACATTTTTGTACAAATTGCAAACTTCCTCACGCTTGCGCGCCTCGAAGTCCTTATACATAGCGCCTCGTTCGAGCGCCTCGTCAAAGTCGACCAGATGTCCGTCAAAGTCGGGACCGTCCACACACGCGAACTTGGTCTCGCCGCCGACGGTAAGACGGCAGCCGCCGCACATTCCCGTGCCGTCGATCATGATCGGGTTCATAGAGACCACAGTCTTGATGCCGTATTCCTTGGTGAGCTTGCACACAAACTTCATCATGACCAGCGGACCTATAGCGATGACCTCGTCGTACTTGTTCCCCGCCTCGATAAGCGCCTTGAGCGCGTCGGTCACAAGCCCCTTCTCGCCGTAAGAGCCGTCGTCCGTCATCAGTTTGAACTCGTTGGAATTTGCCTTGAACTCTTCCTCGAGGATTACCAAGTCCTTGTTACGGAATCCGACTACCGAATGAACCTCACAGCCGAGATTATGCAGCTTCTTTGCGATGGGGAACGCGATAGCGCAGCCCACGCCGCCGCCAACAACCGCGACCTTCTTCAATCCGTCGGTGTGAGAAGCCACACCGAGAGGACCCACGAAGTCGTGAATATACTCGCCCTCGTTCAGATGATTCAGCTTCTCGGTGGAAGCGCCGACGATCTGGAAGATGATCGTGATCGTGCCCTTCTCGCGGTCAAAATCGGCAACGGTAAGCGGGATACGCTCGCCGTCCTCATCGACACGCAGAATAATGAACTGTCCCGGCTCCGCCTTCTTGGCGATAAGCGGAGCATCGACCTCCATCAAAGTGACAGTAGGATTCAAGACCTTCTTCTTAACTATCTTGTACATGATTATCTCCTTATTTAAAAAATTTCAAAATTCTCAATTGACTGCACACTACGCTCCGCGCTGACGCGCTGCGCTTCGTTTAGCAGCCAATTGAGAACCGGTCAAAATTTTTCTTGAGAAAAATTTTGACACTTTTTGAAATTCACTGCTCTTAATAGCGTTTTTCTTGGTGTAAGAACCATTACTGCGTTTTTATAACGTTGTTCTTGGTTTAAGAGCCCTTCCTGCGCCGTCATTTTTAAACCGCCGCCAAAGGCGCACCTTAATTATCAATTGATATCACGGTCTTAAGCCCATGCCGCCCTCAAGCGTGATGGTCTCGCCGGTCATATACTTGAAGTCGGGGCTTGCGAGCTGAACGCAAACTCTGCCGATCTCCAGCTCCGAATTTCCGTAGTGCCCCATAGGCGGCATATGAACATTCGCCTTGAACGCGTCGGGATAATTGTCCTGGAACTGCTCAAGCTGAGCCGTCCACGCAAGCGGGCACACGATATTAACGTTGATACCATCCTTGCCCCACTCGGTAGCGGCAACGCGGGTAAGACCGCGGATACCCTCCTTAGCCGCCGCATAGGAGCACTGACCGAAGTTTCCGAACAGACCCGCGCCGGAAGCGAAGTTGATGACCGAGCCTTTAGTTTCCTTAAGGTACGGATAGCACGCCTTCATATAATAAAACGTCGCGTACAGCCCGGAGAACATCGCGAGATTGAACTGCTCGGTGGTGTGTTCCGCGAGCGGCACGCCCGAAGCGGAAGCCTGCGCGTTGTTTATAAGCACATCAATATGTCCGAACTCCGCAATGGTCTTGTCAATAACGGACTTTACAACTGCCTCGTTGTCGCTGTTCTCACTTACGTCCGCCTGTACCGCGAGAACCTTGATCCCGTACAGCCGCTCAAGCTCTTCCTTAGCGTCCTCGAGCTTTTTAACGTTTCGTCCCGTGATAACGATGTTAGCGCCCTCCTTGGCGTAAGCGGTAGCGATACCGTAGCCTATAGAGCCGCACGAACCGTCCTTAAGAACAGCCCTGCCCGCGCCGGTGATAATTGCCGTTTTGCCTGTGAGAAAACCCATATAGATCACCTTTCTTATTTTAAATTTGCAGCTTTCCGCACCGGTCAAACATAAACGTTTGACCTATCAAGCGGTTTCTGCTCCGCTTTGCTGCGCATAAACCGCTATTGCGGAAAAGCTGCTTTTGTTTTAAATTTGCAGCTTTCCGCACCGGGCAAACGTAAACGTTTGACCTATCAAGCGGTTTCTGCTCCGCTTTGCTGCGCATAAACCGCTATTGCGGAAAAGCTGCATAATATTTTTTTCGATACAATGTTAATTATATCACAAACTCTGTCCGTTGTCAAGCGAAAAAATGTTCCGTTTTAATTAATTTTAGCAATTCTCGGAAATTGTTTTCAATTATTTTTCACAAAAAAGCCCTTGACAAATTATGTATTTTGCCTTATAATGTTTTATGTTCAACAAAAAAAGAAATAATTGAAGAAGGGAGAAAATTGCATGAACGATGAACAGAAAACGATCATGCAGCATATGCGGAGCATAGGCAACGCGACAAAGCGGCATATAGACCGTTATTTCGACAGCAAGAAGCAGCTGGATAACCTCAGCTGCTCGGGCGGCTGGATATTGTCGCGCGTTTTTGAAAGCGAGCACTTCGGCATACCGCTGTATCAGCGCGATTTCGAGAATGAGTTCGGCATAACCCGCTCCACTGCAAGCAAGGTGCTCTCGGGACTTGAGAAAAAGGGACTGATCCGCCGCGAGGGTGTTACCCACGACGCGCGGCTGAAGCAGATACTTCTTACCGAGAGATCCCAAGAGATAAGCCGGGTCATATTCAGCGAAACACGAGAGCTTGACCAAAAGCTTGAACGCGGTTTCACGCCGAAAGAGCTTGAAACGCTGTACAGCTTTTTCGAGCGAATAGAACAAAATCTCGCCGAAGCGGATAAGGAAGCCGCTCTGCGTGAAAAAGGAAAGGGGGCGCTCACAGTTGATAAAAACGCTTGTTAAGACAGTCCGCGACGCGAAGCTCCCGGCTATCCTCACGCCGATCTTTGTGCTCCTGGAATCACTGATCGAGGTATCTATCCCGAGCGTAATGGCAAAGCTCATTGACGAAGGTATCACCCCGACGGAAGAAATGCCGAACGGCGATATGGATGCCGTGGTAAAATACGGTATAATACTCGCCATACTGACGCTCATTGCGCTGTTCTTCGGCGCGGCAGCGGGCTACACCGCGTCCAGAGCAAGCTCGCGCTTCGCGAGAAACCTCAGACAGGATATGTATTACAATATCCAGAACTACAGCTTCTCGAATATTGATAAATTCTCACCCGCAAGTCTTGTAACGCGCCTTACCACAGACGTTCAGCGCGTGCAGATGGCGTTCCAGATGATCACGCGAATCACGTTCCGCGCGCCGGCAATGCTGATATTCGCGTTTGTGTTCTCATATAGAACGAGCGCAAAGCTATCGACGATATTCCTTTGTGTAATACCGTTTCTGGCTATTGTCCTCGCTATTATCGTTAAAACGGCGTTCCCCGTTTTCAGCAAGACCTTTAAGGCTTATGATAACTTAAACGAGGTCGTTGAGGAGAACGTCCGCGGCATACGCGTAGTAAAGTCGTTTGTCCGCGAGGAACACGAAAAGTCTAAGTTCGATAAGGCCAGCGATACGATCTTCCGCCTGTTCACCAAAGCGGAAAAGACCGTAGCGTTTAACGCCCCCGCAATGCAGATCAGCGTATATTTCTGCATAATCATGATATCATGGTTTGGCGCTCATGAGATCGTCGCGCACGGCAATGTCGAAGAACTCGGACTTACCACCGGCGGACTCCAGTCGCTGTTTACCTACACCATGCAGATACTTATGAGCCTGATGATGCTCTCGATGATCTTCGTAATGCTGACAATGAGCAAGGCGAGTGCCGACCGCGTGTGCGAGGTGCTCAACGAGCGCAGCGACATAGTTGACGGCGAGCGCAACCTCACCGACATCAAGGACGGCTCCATCGAGTTCAGAAACGTAAGCTTCAAATATTACGCGACCAGCGAAAAATCCGCGCTGAACAATATCGATCTCAGGATCAATTCCGGCGAGACCATCGGAATAATCGGCGGAACCGGTTCGTCCAAGTCCACACTCGTACAGATGATCCCGAGATTGTACGACGTAACCGACGGCGAAGTGCTGGTAGGCGGCGAAAACGTCCGCGATTACAATCTCGAAGCGCTCCGCAGCGGCGTAGCCATGGTGCTCCAGAAGAACGTCCTGTTCAGCGGAACGATCAGCGAAAATATCCGCTGGGGCGACGAGAACGCAACGGACGAGGAAGTACATCACGTCTGCGAGCTTGCCTGCGCCGATGAGTTCATCCAAGGCTTCCCCGAGAAATATAATACTTATATCGAACAGGGCGGCTCGAACGTCTCCGGCGGACAGAAACAGCGTCTGTGTATAGCCAGAGCGCTGCTCAAAAAGCCGAAGATCCTTATTCTCGACGACTCCACCAGCGCTGTGGATACCGCAACGGACGCAAAGATCAGAAAAGCGTTCCGCGAGGAGATCCCGGATACCACAAAGATCATAATCGCGCAGCGCGTAAGCTCGATCTGCGACGCGGATAAGATAATCCTGCTCGACGAGGGACATATCGTCGGAATGGGAACGCATGACGAGCTGTACGCAAGCAGCGATATCTACCGTGAGATCTACGATTCTCAGACAAAGGGGGCGGACATCGATGGCGCAGAATAATCAGTTTCAAGGAAAACCGCCGCGCGGCGCGAGAGTACCCATGAAGTTCGATAAAAAGACCATCAGGCGCGTGATGAGCTACATGAAGCCCTACAAGGTACAGATGATAGCGGTCTTGGTGTGCATTATCATAACCGCAGTAGCTTCGGTAAGCTCGTCTTTGTTCCTCGGATCGCTGATCGACGACCACATTGAACCGATGGTCAAAAACAAATCGAGCGATTACAGCGGACTTCTTCGCTCGCTGATCATGATGGGCTGCCTGTTCCTCGGCGGTGCGCTCAGCGCATTGATAAACGCGCGCATAATGGCGACCGTATCGCAAGGAATCCTGAAAACGATCCGCCGCGATATGTTCAACCATATGCAGACCCTGCCGATAAGCTATTTTGACACTCACCCGCACGGTGACGTAATGAGCTTCTACACCAACGACGCGGACGCAATGCAGCAAATGCTCTCACAAGCGGTTCCGCAGGTGTTGAGCTCCGGAATAACGATAATAGCCGTGTTCTGCTCCATGCTTTCGATCTCTGTCTGGCTGACGCTCACGGTTATCGTGTTCCTCGCGTTTATGCTGATGATCACAGCAAAACTCGCAGGAAAATCCGGCAAATTCTTCGTGCGCCAGCAAGGAAGCCTTGCAAAGATCAACGGCTACATTGAGGAAATGATCAACGGTCAGCGCGTTATAAAGATATTCTGCCGCGAGGACAAATCCAAAGAGGCGTTCGACGGCAAAAACCACGATCTTTGCGAGAACACCTGCTCCGCGAACGCCTATGCCAATATCCTCATGCCCGTAAACAACTGCCTCGGATATCTCTTGTATGTAGTGCTCGCGATAGTCGGCGGCTCGCTCGCGATAAACAAGGTCCCGAACGTATCCTGCTTTGCGGTGGGTATTTTGTCCCTCGGCAATATAGCTTCGTTCCTGCAGCTGTCGCGCAGCTTCATCGGACCGATCGGACAGGTATCTCAGCAGCTCAACTCCGTTGTAATGGCGCTCGCAGGCGCTGAGCGTATCTTCACACTGATCGACGAGAAGCCCGAAACGGACGACGGATTTGTAACGCTCGTCAACGCGAAAAAGGACGCGGACGGCAACATCACCGAGACCGAGGAAAAAACCGGGCTCCGCGCCTGGAAGATCCCGTCGGATACCGGTATCACAACATATGTCGAGCACCGCGGCGATATCGTATTGGATAACGTTGATTTCGGATATGTTCCCGAAAAGACGGTGCTGCATGATATTGATATTTTCGCCGAGCCGGGACAAAAGATCGCGTTCGTCGGCGCTACCGGCGCAGGCAAAACGACTATAACGAACCTGATCAACCGCTTCTATGACATAGCCGACGGCAAGATCCGCTACGACGGTATAAATATCAACAAGATCAAGAAAGCGGATCTCCGCCGCTCGTTAGGCGTGGTATTGCAGGACGTTAACCTGTTCACGGGAACCATTATGGACAATCTGCGTTACGGCAGTCCCGACGCGACGGACGAGGAGTGTATCGCGGCGGCAAAGCTCGCCAACGCCGACACATTTATAAGAATGTTGCCCGACGGCTATCAGACGGTACTTCATGGCAGCGGCAGCAGCCTTTCCCAGGGACAGCGCCAGCTTTTGTCCATAGCGAGAGCGGCAGTCGCCGACCCGCCCGTAATGATATTGGACGAAGCGACAAGCTCGATCGATACCAGAACGGAAACGATAGTTCAGGCTGGCATGGACGCGCTGATGAAAGGGCGCACGGTGTTCGTAATAGCGCACAGACTGTCTACGGTCAAGAATTCCGATGTGATAATGGTTCTCGACCACGGTCATATTATAGAACGCGGCTCTCATGACAAGCTGATAGCCGAAAAGGGACAGTATTACAGACTGTACACGGGCGCGTTCGAGCTGGAATAATATAAAAAAGACGGCGCGGCTTTCCGCGCCGTTCAGCTTGTAGGAAGACCCTCTCAGGGAGAGGGGGAGATAATTGCGGGGCTCCGCCCCGCACCCCGCCAAAGGGCTGCGCCCTTTGGAATCCTATACAGTCTGGCGGCGCGGCTC
>JAIEDJ010000206.1 GCA_029068025.1 Oscillospiraceae bacterium
ACGCTGCTGTATTCCGTTTCGGGAATGGATAACATCACCGCCGGAACAGTCGAATTCAGCGGCAAGAACATTGCAAAAATGAACCAGAAGGAGCTTGCCGAGCTGCGGCTTGACGAAATGGGCTTTATATTTCAGCAGATGTATATGCTGAAAAATCTCTCGGTTCTGGATAACATAATATTGCCCGCGTGTCAGTCCGACAAGATCAAAGAAAGCCGCCGGGAAACTGTTGAGCGCGGTCACGCGTTAATGCGCAAGCTCGGAATAATCGAGGTCGCCGACAATGATATCAACGAGGTATCGGGCGGACAATTACAGCGCGCGTGCATTTGCCGAAGCATGATAAACAAGCCGAAAATGATCTTTGCCGATGAGCCGACCGGAGCGCTCAACCGCACGTCCTCCGACGAGGTCATGGAGGAGCTTGCCAAGCTCAACGCAGAGGGAACTACGGTAATGCTGGTAACTCATGATGTTAAAGTAGCCGCGAAATGCACAAGAATTTTGTATATCGTCGACGGAAACATCAAGGGCGAATACACGCTTGAAAAATACGACAGATCCAAGCTCCGCGACCGCGAACGCGCCCTGAACGGCTGGCTTATGGAAATGGGCTGGTGATGATAGTTGACATTTGACAGTGTATAGTTGACAGTTACTTTCGCCGGAAAATATTCAGCGGTGTGAGATCGTACAGATTTATCAAGATTGTTAAGCTATCCTGGGCAGTAATTAACTGTCAACTGTCAGCTATATAGATATTGGAGGAAATACGTTGGTTGACATTTTGATCGTTGAGGATAACAAAGAATTGGCGGCGGTGGTGTGTGATTTTCTGCGCGCGGAAAATTACACGGTATCCGCTGCCGAAAACGCCGAGAAAGCCTTGCTGCTGTATCAAAAATACGGCGCAAGGCTTATCGTGCTTGATATAATGCTGCCGGACAGGGACGGCTTTTATGTTCTCGAAAAAATACGCGCACAAAGCAATACCCCGGTACTGATCGTCAGCGCCAAAACGGGCAAAGACGACAAGCTTGCTGGACTGGATCTCGGCGCGGACGATTATATTGAAAAGCCGTATGATATAGATATAATGCTTGCAAAAATACGCGGCATTTTCAAACGGCGGTACGCGGAGGACGAGCTTATTGACGGCGATATCAGATTAAATAAAATAAATAGGTTGGCGTACAAGAATAACGTGCCGATCGAGATGACCGCCAAGGAATTCGATCTGCTTGTGCTGCTTATCGAGAACAAAGGGCGCACACTCTCAAAGGAATATATCTTTAATACCATCTGGGGCAGCGACAGCGACTCCGAGCAGCAGACGCTTACCGTACACATAAAGTGGCTGCGTCAAAAAATCGAGGAAAACCCCAAAGAACCGAAGAAGATACTGACGGTCTGGGGCGTGGGGTATAAATATTTATGAGAGCCTGGAGAAAAATTTTCACGTTTTCGGCTGCTCTTGCGGCGCTGTTTTTTATCGCGGCGAATCTGCTTTTGCTGCATCTGAATTCGCCCGAAAACGGCAGACCCTACCGCGTTGAAATAAACAGACTCGCGCTTTTGATCGAGCAGAACGGCATTGAAAATATTGATCTGTCGCAGTGCGAATTCGTTTACAATATAGCGGAATACGGTGCGGATTTTTACGATCAACAGGGCGATTATTCAATACGGGAGATCGGCGGCAAACTGTACAGATTCGATTACACAACAAAAAAAGATCAAGTAAACACGAAGATCATTATTGCGGTAAACGTGATCTTGTCGGTAATGACGGCGGCAACGTTCGGGCTTTTATTCTACATCCGCGGAAAAATTTTGCGCCCGTTCGAGCGCCTGACAAACGTTCCCTATGAGCTTTCAAAGGGCAATCTGACCTCTCCCGTAAAGGAAAGCAAAAGCCGATTTTTCGGAAAATTTCTCTGGGGAATAAATATGCTCCGTGAGAATATCGAGCAGCAAAAGCAGCGCGAGCTGGAGCTTCAAAAGGAAAAGAAAACGCTGCTGTTATCTCTCTCACACGATATCAAAACCCCGCTCTCCGCGATAAAATTATATTCCCAAGCTCTGTCGAAGGATCTATACCCCGATCCCGAAAAACGTCGTGAAATAGCAGATTCCATCAACGAAAAGGCGGACGAGATCGAGAGCTACGTTTCAAAAATAATCACCGCTTCGCGCGAGGATTTTCTGAGTATCGACGTGGAGAACGGCGAATTTTATCTTTCCGATCTTGTGCAAAACAGCGCCGCGTATTACGGCGAAAAGCTGGCGCTTGTAAAAACGGAATTCACGTTAGGCGAATATAAAAACCGTCTGATATCCGGCGACCTCGACCGCGCTGTAGAGGTACTGCAAAACGTCATCGAAAACGCTATAAAATACGGCGACGGCAAGCGCATTGAAATTCTGTTCCCGGATGAGGACGAGGGCGTTCTTATCTCGGTAAGGAACGGCGGCTGCACGCTTGACAGATCGGAGCTTCCGCACATTTTCGAGAGCTTCCGGCGCGGCGCGAATTCCGAGAATATTCAGGGCAGCGGTCTCGGATTATATATCTGCCGTCAGATAATGCACAAAATGAATGGCGAGATATTCGCCGAGATCGACAACGATCTTATCACGGTAACGTCGGTTTTTTCAAGAGCATAATAAATTCATCGTTTTTTTGCATATTCGCATATAATATCCGCGCATTTTTCCACTCCGTCCGAGCTGTTAATCATCAGATCGTAATTCTGTCTGTCACCCCACGTTTTTCCGGAGATATTCCTGTAATACGCAGCTCTCGCGGAATCGGCGCGGCGCATATTCCGCTCGGCTGTCTGCGGATCATCGCCGTATTCCTCCGAGATCCTGCGTATCTTCACATCGTTATCCGCGTAAATAAACACCCTCAGAACATCGGGACGGTCACGCAGAACATAGTCCGCCGAACGTCCCACAATAACGCAGCTTCCGCTCTCCGCGATCTTCTTGATGATCTTCGCCTGTGCCGCTACCGCCTGCTGAACAACGTGCGTGCTGAGATAAAGGTCATGCAGCAGAGTAGGCGAATTTGCGTTGAGTTCCGAGATGAATTCCTTGTCAAGACCGCTCTCCTGCGCCGCCAGCGCGGTCATCTCCTTGTAGTAGAACGGGATCTCCGGCCGCTTGGCAACGAGCTTTCCTATTTGCTTTCCCGAAGATCCGTGCTCCCTGGCAACAGTGATTATAACGCCGCTGTGTGACGGCTTAATAACCGCGTTCGTCGAGCTTTTCAATGCGGCTCTGCCCTTCCACTTTTTAAGCTGCACCGCGTACATGATAAGTCCGACCCCGCCCGAGATCGTTTCCGAAATAGGAAACGACAGCCACGTATAATTTAAACCGATCAGAGAAAACGCCCAGAATATCGGAACAAGACAGAAAATCTGCCTCAGCAGTGACAAAAACGTGCTTTTTATCCCCATTCCGATCGCCTGAAAAAACGTCGGCATAACCAGACCGAACACTGCGGAAATAAAGCCCGAACCGATGATCGGGAAAGCCGTCTTACCTATCTCATGAACAAGTGCGTCGTCCGAAAATAAATTTATCAGCTGTGTAGGAAAAAGCACAAATCCGATTATCCCCAGCACCATAAACGCGCCCGAGATCAGATAGGTGAAGTTCATAGTCTGCTTGCAGCGGCTGTAATTCGCCGCCGCGTAATTGTAGCTCAGCACAGGCACTATGCACGTCTGCAAGCCAAACAGCGGGATAAAGAAAAATCCCTGCAGCTTGTAATATAATCCCAGCACCGTCACCGCCGCGTCGGAAAATCCCGCGAGAATAATATTAAGCGCAAGTATATAGACGGTATACAGCGCCTGCATAAATATCGACGAATATCCGAAAAAATAAATGCGCTTGATGAAGTGCAGCATTTTCTTGAACTTAGGCGGTTTCTTCACCGCTCCGAACGCGGTGATCACCGCAGCAAGCACCTGTCCTGCCACAGTTGCCGCAGCCGCTCCGGCTATCCCCATGCCCGCCCCGAATATCAATATCGGATCGAGAATGATATTCAGCACCGCGCCTAAGATCAGCGCCGCCATGGGTCTGCGCATATTTCCCTTAGCCTGGTGTACCTTCGTCCAGTTTCCCTCAAGGAACACGCCGATACTTCCGATGCTGACTATGTTCCCGTATGTGACCGCGTAGTCTATCGCCGCCTCGGACGTAGCGCTCGTCATCACATAAGGGCGCATAAATACCACCGCGAGAACCGCAAGCACCGCCCACGACAGCAGCTCCAGCACCATTCCCGTGCCTGCCGCGTCGTCCGCGTCCTGCGGTGAGTTGTGAGCATATTTCCGCGCCATATATGTGTTCACGCCGACTCCCGTTCCGACCGCCAGCGCGATAATGATCAGCTGAAGCGGATAAATGACGGTCAGCGCGGTAAGCGCGTCGCTGGAATATTTTCCGATAAAAAAGCTGTCCACTATATTATAAAGCGATTGGATAAGCTGCCCGATCATAACGGGCGGCGCGATCCTCAGCAGTATTCTTCCGATACTTTCTCTGCCGTAATAATCGCTCGCGGTATTTTCCAAGAAGATCACCTCTTTGTATTTATATCAGATAATTATATCACTTTTTTCACCGTATGTCAACGCCTTTTAAAAAAAATCCCGCTGTAATGCGCCCTAAAAGCGCATATCACAGCGGGACTGAATTTTATACGCGGAAAAATACTTTTCCTCAAGCGGTATCCACTTCTCGGCGAACCGCACGGCGTTCTCCGCGCCGTTTCTGCGGACGATCCGCCGCATTTGTTCCTCGGGATCGACCGTCAGAAATATCCTCAGATCGTAATTATCCCACAGTGCGGGGTGACAGCTGTAGGATCCCTCCACAACGCAAACCCGTTCCGCCTTTATCCGGATCGGCTCTTTTAATGATAAGGTACCGCAGTCAAACGGACGAAACGAGATCTCCTCCGAACCGTTCCTCAGCGGGAGCAGCACCTCTTCAAGAAACCGCTCGTGATCGACGTTTTCTCCCGGAGTGTTCAGCCGCTCTTCTGTGCGCTGCTCGGGGCGCAGAAAGAAGTCGTCCATATGGAAAACGCTCCATCCCGACGTTTCGCGCAGCCGCTCCGCGAGCGTGGTTTTCCCCGCGGCACATCTGCCGTCAACGGCTATCAGCAGCCGCGAATTATCGAGCGTTTCCGCTCTTTCAATGATTTTTTCAACGATATCCATATCACGTCTCATTATGGCTGTGGTGCTTCTCGCCGCGTCTGAATTTCACAAGCCCAGTGCGATGGAGCGCCAGCATTATTGCGGGAATCAGCAGCAGCTGTACGATTATACCGGGGAACGCCGTCAAAAACGCGCCCGCCATAAACGCGTCCCATGTGAACGGATTTCCCTGCATATTCAGGAAAATGATCTGCGCCGCGCCCCATACCGCGCGTCCCGCCAGCATGGCGATGATAAGAGAACGATAGAGTGCTATTATGCACTGATGACGCGACAGCCCGTACAGCAGCCCGGCGACAAGTCCGTAGGTCATAAGCTCCAGCGCCATAGAAGTCGCCATCGGGAAGATAACGGGCGCTCCGAACATCATACTTCTCATCAGCGGAAGCACAAAGCCGACCACGCCGCCGTACTGCCAGCCGCATATCAGCCCGCAAAGGAATACGGGGATGTGCATGGGCAGCAGCATTTTCCCGACCTGAGGGATCTGTCCCGTCAGAAACGGAAGAACTATACCGATCGCGATAAACATCGCGGACAACGTAATTTTTCTGACCTGATCTTTCATTTCTTCTAACTCCTTGATCTGATTGTTCTTAAAAACAAAGCTAAAACCACAACACTAATCTATATTATATATTAAAATATCCGCAATGTCAAGTAATAGTTTTGTTCCCTTATTTTTGCTTGTTGACAATTCCCGCACAAAGTTGTATAATTTTTTAAATAATTTTGTTTTTTTCTGTAATTCCCGTGCAAAAACTGCGTGATTATGTGTAGAGGGGGTCAGATACATGAATGACAACGAAATAGTCGAGCTGTTCTGCGAACGCAGCGAAAAGGCCATTGACGCCGTAATACATAAGTACAAAGCCTACTGCCGCAAGATCGCCATGCAGATACTCGGCAGTGAGCAGGATTCCGAGGATTGTGTGAACGACACTCTCTACAGGACGTGGAACAGTATTCCGCCGCATAAACCGCGCGATCTTAAAGGCTTTATGGGCAAGCTTGCGCGCAGCTGCGCCCTTGATATGCGCCGAAGGAGCAGCGCGGACAAGCGCGGGGGCGGCGAAGTCCCTCTGGTATACGAAGAGCTGTCCGAGGTGATCCCCGACAGCTCCGACGCGGAGCAGACGGCAGAGTACAACGAGCTTGTCGGCGAGATAAACGCGTTTTTAAAAACGCTCTCCAAAGAAAAGCGCGTGATCTTCGTGCGGCGTTATTCGCTTTTTGAGGATATCACGCAGATCGCCGCCGCGCTGGGGCTTACGGACAATTCCGTCCGCGTCACGCTGAACAGAACACGAAACAAGCTGAAAACATTTTTGCAGGAAAGGGGTTATGAATTATGAAAACACAAGATCTTATCAACGCTTTCGGAGACATCGACGAGGAATTCTTCGCCGAATGTGCCGACACCTCGGCAATGGAAGGCAGCGCCGATCTTCTCGGCAGCAAGCCCGAAAAAATACGCATTTACAAGGAGCCTTTGCGGATCCGCGCACGCAGGTACGCCGTCTCGGCAGCAGCGATAGTCTGCGCGCTTGCCGTAGGAGCCGCAGCCGGAGCGCATTTCACAACGGCGCGGATACAGTCAGCATCGAATTCAAACAATTCGGACAGCTCGGCTTCGATCATACAGTCGACATCGCCGCTCGATCAGAATATATCGAATATCCCGAATATCCCGACACCAAACAGCAAATACACATATCTCACGCTTGACGAGATCCGCGAACAGGCGAAAACCACACCGCTCTCCAACGACAAGCTGACCATAGACACCGTGCGCATAGGCAGCGGCAGCGCAATGCCCGCCTACACGCCCTCTCACAGCGCCATTGATCTCAATGCCGCGTCAGCAGCCGCGCGGCATCTCTTCGGCGAGGATTTTCCGCTTGAGGAACCGTATATCGAATTCTATGAAAATGGCGATCAGGAGTATGTGACCTTTTACAACAACGGATATAACCCGAAATACGGCACTTCAAAGCTCTTTTATTCTAATGACGGACATATGTATCTTGATCCCGAAGCAAGCCACCCGGATCCGTTTGAACCGGACGAACCGTACAGGAACTATCAGGATTTCAAAACCAAACAGCATTTCAAGCTCTATATGGGCGATGATCCCGGCGATCTGGAATATATGATGAACGATGGACAGCGCTGGAAGGTATCCGATGCCGTTGATTACGCGGAAAATTTTGCCGACACTTGTTTTTCTCCGCTGGAAAATAACGAGTTCAACTACAAGGTCACGGATGTCCGCGTCAAATCCTTGAATAACGGCAGCTGTGGCTATGTCATGAATATTCAGCGCGTTGACAAAAACGGCAATCTTTACGATAACCACAACCAATACGCTAACCGCCACGCATTCTTCATTACGGATAAAACATTCAGATACAACACCGACTGCTGGCTTGTGGAGGGGAATCCTTGGCTGTTCGGTTCCGATATCGAGATATTCTTTATCGACAAGGAAGCGCCGCACGTATTTAGTTTAAACTCCGCTCCCGCCTTTGGAGAAGAATTGGCAAGCGGCGAGAAGCTCCTCTCCTTTGATGACGCGGTCAATATAGTATCGGCGGCTCCTCTCCTCAGTGAGAACTATCCGTATTCCGGCGGCAAGCTTGAATTCGATACAGCGGAGCTTGAATACTATATCATCAGCACAGGCTGCCCCGAATACACGGGACCCGATTATATCGGACCGCTGTCCGACGGGGAAGTTGAGATGATGAACTCCGACTACGCGCAGATCCGCCCCTATTGGGCGTTCACTATGAAAGGCAATTACGCCGAGACCGCTTCACTGAACCAAACGGTCACCGCAACGTATGATCACGCCCTGTATCTCGTGGACGCCGTAACAGGCGAGCTGCATGTAATTTAATACAGACATACGATATATCAAGGCGGGAGCCCTATACTGATTTCTCATTAAAAGTGTACATAAAAATCTTCGTCAAAAACCATAAATTCAAGTTTTTTGACTCGATTTTTGTACACTTTTTAATGGAAATAAGTACAAAACCGCTCCCGCCGTTTTTGCACCCCAAAATACGATTTAGCAAGCTAATTATAAGTATAAAGCGCTGCGTTTTCCGCGCTTTTTCACATAAATTTCACACAGATATTACAAATTCTTATTATAATGGAGGAAATATATTATGAAAAAGTCTGTTGTCTTTTTGGCTGTCATCTGCGCTCTGGCGTTGGGGCTTTGCGGCTGTAATACCGCCGCGGCACTTGAACAAAGCAATGTTCCGCCGCTTCAATCGAACGCTGAGCCCGAAAAGCGAGACCCGGCTGACGATCTGCCCACCGTCCGCGAGTACATACGACAAGTGGTAAAAGAGCACGTATCCGGGATCGAAAAGCCCGGCATGACCGAATATGAGAAGGTCAAGGCGGTGTTCGACTACGTTCTGGAGCTGGGATATTTTGCTGATCCGCCCGCGCTGGACGTGTGGCGCTGGCGTACGGCTGCCGACGAGATCCCATCCCGTGAGGAAATGCGCGGACTTAATATGCTGCTTTTCGGCGCGGAGACCTGCGAGGGCTACGCTGCCGCGTTCAATATGCTTCTCGCCGAGATGGGCGTGGAAACGCGCTATCTCACCGGGCTTACCTACCTTGCCCAGGGCGGGCTTGGATATCATTCATGGAGCCAAGTCAAGATAGACGGCGTGTGGTATCACATAGACCCCGATCTTGAGGACGGCATTTCCAAAAACGGAACGGTGATCTACAGATACTTCCTTAAAAGCGACGAATCCATGAAAAGATCGCACTATTGGGGACAGCGCCTGATAAATATGGACAGACTTGCCGATGAGCAGGAAGCGGAGATCGCCGCCAATTATATGGGCGAATCCTGCCCGAAGGACTATCCCACGCCGTCGAAGGATTATATCCCCGTGACAAAGGATCCGGATGTTACTGCGATACGCACAAACCTCCGCGCGGAGCTTGCGGCATACGAGGAGCTTTACGGCGAGCTTGAATATATGGATCTCGGAGCCGAACCGCCCGTGTTTATAAATTATTTTCTTGACAAACGCGGTCAGAGCGGCGTTGATCAGGATATGGTGACTTTCGCGGAGATCTACCAGCCGACCCACTGCGTAATACGCAAAGCGGGCACGGAGAACGCCGATCTTTCAATGATCCCCGAGGAAAAGCAATACGGCTTTATATTATATTGATATATTGAAAAGTTTATTATAATGCGCCTGGCGCATTAAAGGCAATGCCGCATAAGGTGCTTGTGCGGTGTTGCCTTAAGTCGTTTTCGCGCAGGCGCAAGTATACTGATGTCATTGAGGTGGACATATGAAGAAAACCGCGTTTGTTTTGATTTGCTCCATGCTTATCCTGCAGCTATGCGGCTGTGCCGTTAGCGAACAACTCCCGGAGGATATTTCCGACAACGGATCATCTTCTTCGGAGCAGAGTACAACGTTATCCGCTGAGCCCGCACCCGAGCCCAATCCCGAAAAGGTATATCTTGATCCCGCCGACTATCTCCCCTCCACAGCGGATTATGTTCAACAGATCGTCAGGGAGCATGTTGCAAAGATCGAAAAGCCCGATATGACAGAATACGAAAAGGTAAAGGCGGCAGCGGACTATGTAATGTCGATAGGCTATTACACCGTATCTCCCGCGCTGGACGTTTGGCGCTGGCGCACGGCGGGCGATTCTGTGCCGACGTATGAGGAAATGCGCGGACTTAATATGCTTCTGTTCGGTGCCGAGACCTGCGAAGGCTACACCGCCGCGCTGAATCTGCTGCTGAACGAGATGGGCGTTGAAACGCGCTACATAACGGGTCTTACATATATGGCGCGCGGAGGACTCGGATATCATTCGTGGAGCCAGGTGAAGATAGACGGCGTGTGGTATCACCTTGACTGCGACCTTGAGGACAACATCTCAAGCAGCGGCTATGTAAACTATAAATACTTCCTCCGCAGCGACGCGACAATGAGCAGATCGCACTATTGGGGACAGCGTCTCATAAACCTCGGGCAGCTTGCGGAAGCGCAGGTGGAGGAGGTTCGCGAGAAATATATGGGCGAAAACTGTCCGCGCGACTATCCGACTCCCGCGCGGAATTACATCGAGGTAAATGAGCGTCCCGACATTCGTGAGCTTCGCAAGGAGCTGACCCTGGAGCTTACCGACTTTGAGGAGACCTACGGAGAGCTTGAGTATATGGAGCTTGACGTTGTACCGCCGGTGTTTATCAAATACTACTGCACCCTGGACGAGGTTCCGGAGGGCGAGGAAAATATGAGCCACTTTGCCAAGACCTATCAGGACAGACGCAGCATTATGCAGAATCCGGACGCGGTCGAAAACCCCGATTATGAGATACCGTGGGCATCGGGATCCGCTTGGGGAGTGTAATACCTGCTCACGATCTCTGAATATATAAATCTTTGCTAAAATTACGCGCCTATCGCTTTGTCAAAGCTCATTGAACTTTTTGCTCAAAGAGCATTGTGTACAATATGCTTGAGTTCATTCATTTCCATGCCGGGCACGGTATTTCGGCGGATCTTGTCAGCGCTCCGATCACGAATCGGTATAAGTTTATATAAAACAAAAAATGAACCGTTCCGATTTGTGCAGACAGCGCAAATCGGAACGGTTCAAACGTTTTAGAGCGTGTTCACATAAACCGAAATGCCCGGATTTTGAAGCGGATTTTTCGCAGAAGTAGGCGAAAATTCGCAGATGTACTTTATGTACCTCAAGAATTTTCAACGAACTTATGCGGAAAATCCTCCAAAAGATGGGCGTTGAGCGTTAATGTGAACACGCTCTAGGCGCTTATTTACAAATCTGCCGCAATTTTATCAAATTTTCATTTTGTTCATTCTCCGTACATGACAGTAACGGATCACAGCAAAAATTGTAATAAAATTGTAACCTTTTTCTTATTGATTTTTACGGGAAAAAATGATACAATAAAATTAGAAAAAACATCAAATTTTATGGGGTAAATTTGTCGTTTCTACTTGACAATCCTCGGATAATGTGATATCATATAAAGGGATACTATACCGTCAGGGGAGACGGTTCGTTATATAAACAAAGTATATAAAGCCGTGCGCGAAACGCGAAAAACGGCTTAGGGGAACTGGGCGCAAAGACCGTGCCGTGTATCTGTACGGTCTTTGCGGACGTTTCCTTTAAAATAATATGGGGCGTGTAAAATGATATTTTCAAGTTTGATCTTTCTCTATTTGTTTTTACCCATTTGTCTAATATTCTATGCTCTTGTTAAACCGCTTAAGGGGAAAAACGCGGTCTTGATCATCTTTTCGCTTATCTTCTATGCGTGGGGAGAGCCTTTCCGCATATTGTATCTGCTGCTCAGCGCAATGATCAATTACATTGTCGGGTGCGAGATCGGCAATGCCAAGAGCGAAAAGATCAAAAAGCTCGTCCTCGCGGGCGGACTTGTGTTCAACATCGGAATGATCGCCGTATTTAAGTACAGAGGATTTTTTGCCGAGAATGTCAATTCCATTTTCGGGGCGCATATTCCTGTGCCGGATGTCGTTCCGATGGTCGGGATCAGCTTCTACACGTTCCAGATACTGTCCTACATAGTTGACTGCTATTGGGGCAAGGTCGAGCCGCAGAAAAGTCCGTTCAAGCTGCTCCTGTATATCTGTCTGTTCCCGCAGCTTATCGCGGGTCCCATCGTGCGCTACAGTACTATTGCGGCTGAGATCGACGACCGTCACTCGACTATGGAGGACATCAGCAAGGGCTTCACGCGGCTGGTGGTCGGACTTGCGAAGAAGGTCGTACTCGCAGATCAGCTGTTTCTTATCGTTGATAACTTCTTTGGCGGGGACATAGGACAGATGAGCATTTCGGGCTCGTGGTACACTGTCATCGTGTACTCATTGTATATTTACTTCGATTTTTCCGGATATTCTGATATTGCAATAGGTCTCGGTCGGATCTTCGGATTTCACTTCAATGAAAACTTCAATCACCCCTATCTCTGCAAGGATATTCAGGAGTTCTGGCAGCGCTGGCATATCTCGCTGGGATCGTTCTTCCGCGACTACATTATGCCGCTCACGCCTTTCGGTATCCGCAACAAGTACCTCAGCCTGTTTCTCGTTTGGCTGTGTACGGGCGTGTGGCACGGCGCACACTGGAATTATATCATCTGGGGACTGTATTACGGCGCGTTTATAATGCTGGAGACGGTCATCGGAAAGAAGCGCATCGCCAAGATACCGTTGGTTATACGGCATATTTACAGCAAGTTCGTTATTATAATCGGCTTCGGCATATTCTACTTTGAGGATGTCGGGGCGCTGGGGACGTTTCTGCGGAACCTTACACCGTTCAACCCGAACGGCTGGGGAGATGTTATGGTGGAGGTATCGCTGTTCAACAACTTGTTCCTGATAATTGTGGCGCTGATCTGCACGTTCCCGCTGATAAGCCTTGGAGAAAAGCTGTCGCAGCGTTCGCTTGAAGCGAAAACCGCCGTTTCGATCTCGGGAACGGTCATCTGCGCGGCGCTGCTTATACTATCGAGCGTGCTGCTTGTAGACGCGACAACAAAGGCGTTCCTTTACTGGAATTTCTGATAAATGTAATTACATTCAGGCAAAACTTTATAAAAATATTCCAACAGTTATTTGATTTTGGGGTGATATAAATGTCCGAAAATAACAGCCATAAAAAGGATCCGCGCGATATTGAGCGTAGACCGCCGGAGCTTATGAGTAACCGCCGTTCGTCGTCGGGGCAGAGCAATCGGCGCTCAGCATCGGAGCAGAACGAACGCCGTTCGGTAGAATTAAAGACAGATAATACGAAGAGTAATGCTGGGAATCAGGAGACCGTTCAAAAGAAGGCTGTTGAACCTAAGTCTTCGCAAAACCGCACGAGTAATCCTTCCTCTGATCGGAAAGCGGGTAAAAGCACGGGGGTTGTTCAAAATCCCACAGACCATAAGGCGGTTTCCCGATCTGCCGAAAACGAGAACAAGCGTGAGCTTTCCGAACAGGAAAAACGGCTTGAGAACAGAAAAAAAGCTATCCTGAGAAGAAGCAAAAAGCGCGAGTATTCGCTTCAATGCTTTAATATTGCGGTCATTATTGCGATCATGGCGTTTATCACGCTGTTTATTAACTTTGGTGAGCGTCCGAAGGTCGACGAGGATGAGCGCCGCGAGCTGGCGGCTATACCCGAGTTCACTTGGAAGGGTTACTTTGACGGCTCGTTTACGGGCGGCGTTTCTGCGTGGTTCAACGACGCGGTGCCCGGCAGAGGCGGCTTCAAGAACTTTATCGCGCTGTTCCGCTCAAAGCTCGGTATTCCCTATGATGACGGCGTGGTGATCATCGGTCCGATACAGGGCGGTGAAGACGACCCTAATGAAAGCTCGGATGTTACCCCGCCGTCCAGCGTCACTAGCACGCCGACGGATCCCATGGACAGCAATACGCAGCAGCCGGACACGTCGTCCGGGTCGACCCCGCCGTCAAGCTCCACTTCAACGGGCAAGCCCGTTGTTCAGCCGCCTGACGGTGACGGTGATATGTCGGGCACGGTGCTCGTTATGCCGAACGGTCAAGGCTTCTCGATCTTCTACGGGAGCATGAAGGGCGGCAGCGAGTATGCCGAATATATCAATGAGCTTAAGGCGCGGGTCGGCAGCGATGTGAATGTTTATTCGATGGTCGTTCCGACTTCCGGGGCATATTATCTTCCCGAGAAGTACCAAAAAGGCAGCGAATGGGACAATATAGAAAACATCAACAGCAATCTTGTTGGCATAACGCCGATAGACGCATATTCCGCGCTGGCGGCTCATGTAAACGAATATATCTACTTCCGCACGGATCACCACTGGACACAGCTCGGCGCGTACTACGCGGCTGAGGAGTTCGCTAAGGTGGCGGGAGTGCCGTTTGCGCCGCTCAGCTCGTATACAAGGCAGGATCGTGAGGGGATGCTGGGTTCGCTGTGGGGATACAGCAAGAATCACCCGAATATGAAGAAGAATCCCGACACGTTCACGTTCTATAAGCCGACAAATGAATATACCGTCACGGTATATTCGCCGGATTATACGAATCCCAGAAATATGCCGCTGCTGCTTGGCGACGCTCATCAGAGCGTGAATAATTCGTATATGGTATTCGGCGCGGACAATCAGATAAATCATATCAAGAC
>JAIEDJ010000207.1:0-2161 GCA_029068025.1 Oscillospiraceae bacterium
GCGCTTGTGCTCGGGTTTGGCACGCAGCTCTTGGCTTAAAACAACTTTTTCTAGGATTTCAAAGGGCGAAGGTCTGTTGGTCAACCTCTCTGTCACTTTGTGGCATCTCCCCACACGGGGAGTCACCCGCAATTCTCTCCCACCCCTCTCCCCGAGAGGGGTTTTGCTTATCTTATCACTTTATCACTACTTCGCCGTTTACGCCTTCTATGTCTCTTATGATCTCTCCGACCGATGGCGCTGTAATGCGTCCGCTGATCGGATTTTTTACGCTTATGATGTGCGTCGTGATATCCGCGTCGACCTCGGAGCGTTCAAACGCCAGATCTGTATCGGTCATTTTGCAGTTTACCAGCTTAAGTCCCTTGCAGTAGCACAGCGGCTGTGTTCCGGTTATCTCGCAGTTCTCGAATGTGAGATCTCTGCTGTACCACGCAAGATATTCGCCTTTGACGATACTGTTTCTTATTGTGACATTCTCGGCGTGCCAGAACGCGTCCTTTGTATTGAAAACGCAGTCCTCAAGGACGGCGTTTTTTATATACTGAAAGGAATATTTGCCGTCGAGTTTTACATTCCGGAATTTCAGATCTTCCGAGCGCATCATAAAATATTCGCTCTGTACGGTACAGTCCGTCATTTTTATATCACGAACGAACCACCCGAATTCCGGAGAAACGATATCGCAGTTTTTCAGCGAGATATCGGCGCACTCGCGCAGCGCCTTTATCCCGTGAAGCGCGGAATCGTTTATTTCAACTTTTTCACAGTACCACAGCGCCGCGCGGCACAGCTCGGTCATCTCGCAGTCGGAGATCTTTAATCCGCTGTCGTGCCAGAAAGGATAACGCAGATTGAAAAAGCATTTCTCCGCCGCGATATCCGCACATTCCTTGAACGCGCTCTCTCCGTCAGCGGGACCGTCGAAGCGGCAGTTCACCGCAAGCAGATCTCTCGAACCGTAAAGCGCGCGTTCCTCGTCAAAGGTTTTATTTGCAACAGTTTTCATAGTTTATCTGTCCTCATTAATACGTTATACACCGTATGTTATCTTTGCGGTCTGTATTACTCAAGGTATTCCTCGCGCGGAGTTACGTTAAAGCGCTTTGCGATCTGCCGAAGCTGATCATCATTGATGGTGTTGAGGCGCGGCAGGTGCGCGATCTTCATATAGATCTCGGCGGCTTTCTCGGCGGTCTCGATCAGCCCGAACGTTTCGTCAAGGCAGCGTCCGCAGGCATAGATCCCGTGCTGCGCCCATACGACTATTCGTGAGCTTGTCAGCTTCTGCGCCGTTGCAGCGGCGATCTCGTCTGTGCCGCAGAGCATCCACGGCAGAACGCCGACGCCGTCCGGGAAAATGATCATACTCTCGGTGCACATCTGCCAGAGGGTGCGCGTAAATTCGCGCTCGTCAAGGCTGTGGACGAACGTCATCGCCAGAATATTCGAGGGGTGACAGTGCAGTATGACCTTATTTTCCGGATCGGCTTTGAGGCGGCTGATATGTCCCATAAGGTGCGCGGGAAGCTCAGAGGTGAAGCTCCCTCCGTCGGAGAATCCCCACAGCAGATCCGCGTCTGAGCCGTTCTCACAAACGCGAATTATTCCGAGATCGCGTTCGGGCGCGTACCGTATATTCTTGAAATACTTTCCCGTGCCTGTCACGAGAAAGCACCGCCCGCTAAGCTCTTTGGCGGTGAAGTTCATCGGTATAGTGCGGATAGCGGGAAGCTTCCCGACGTTCCCGAGCTGATCTTCATCAAGAAGTATGCTGATATTGCCGCTGTTGCGCTCGTCCCAGCCGTGACGGTACATCTCCGTCGCGGTGCGTATCATTTCTGTCATAAGCTCGGAATGTAAAATATCGTCCATCTTAACTCCTTAATTTAAAAGAATTTCAAAATTCTCAATTGGCCGCATTATGCACGCATTATGCGCTGCGCGCAAAACGCTGCAAAACGCTCACGCTCATCTTCGCTGGCGCTCCGTTCCGCTTAGCCGTCAATTGGGAACCGGTCAAAAAAATTTTTTTATTATCTGTTAAAATTTTTAGGTGTGTCGGCTTGCCGACACTTCGGACACTTTTTGAAATTCACTGCTCGATTAAAATGTTGATCTTTTTCGCGCTTTATGCAAAAAAACGCTCCGCCAAACGCGG
>JAIEDJ010000207.1:2171-6552 GCA_029068025.1 Oscillospiraceae bacterium
AAAAATTGTTATTCGGAAAACGATTACCGCAAGAACCGTTTTCAAAATCTGCAAAATCAATTCGCAAGATAAGATTTGACCAGAACCTGAAGCAGCTCGTCCCGGTCGATATGCCGAATAAGCCCGCGCGCGTTGTTGAACGTCGTGATATATGTAGGGTCTTCGGACAGAATATACCCCACCAGCTGATTGATCGGATTATAGCCCTTCTGCTTGAGGGCGTCATATACCGTGGTGAGGATTTCCTTCATTTCGTTTTCTCTGTCCTCATGCACAGAGAAAGTCATTGTTTTGTCCAGCATATTCATCAAATCCTTCCTTATGACATTTTCCGCATAAAAAACACGGAATTCCCCTGTGATAATTATACACAATTTCGACGAAAAAAACAACAGCATTTGTAAATTTTAATAGTTACATTGCCCAAAATCTATGAATATCACAAATTTCTTTCATTTTCTTTGTGAAAAATCAATAAAAATACTCTCTTAAAATCTACATATTTATAAAATTTGCTAAAACACTTGTATATCTTGAAATTTTATGTTATAATGGAGTTAATAAATTTGTGGAGCTTTTCTGCTCGGCTGGCAGAAATTACGCAAAATAATTTCGATTTTTTCGAGGGGAGTAATTTGTTATGGCTGGCAACGGCGGTTTTAAAAATGCAATAAACGGCTTCGATAAAAATGAGGTCAACGAGTACATAGGAAATCTTCGCAAAAAGCTCCAGGAAATGGAAGCCGAGATCAGAAACAACGAGGAAAAGACCAGGGCTGCCGTTAAGACTGCCGAGGAAGCGGATTCAAAGATCAGCGAGCTTGAAAAGCAGAACGCTCAAAGGGTGTCCGAGCTTGAGGCACAGGTAAAGACCGAGCGGAGAAACGCTGATAATCTTCAGAATGAGATCGACGAGCTGAAGCGCAAACTGCGTCATGCCGGAACCGGCACTTCCGCTGCTGCAAATACCGCGTCGGCCGCCGAGGCGGAAAAGCGCGCTGCTGAGATCGTGGACAAGGCGAATGCCACTGCCCGTGATATAGTTGAAAAGGCAAAGCAGACCGCTCATCAGATCATCTCCGGAGCGGGCGGAGCTCAGAGCGGCGGGGTTTCTCCGCAGGCTCTCGAGTCCTTTAACGCAATACTGCGCGATCTTACAAAGTCCGTAAATGACGCGCTGAATACCGCAAACAAAAAGGCGTCCGAGATCACGGGAGCGCCCGCGGCATCGACTGCCGCGCCGACTCTGGATCTGTCGGCGTTTTCCGCCCCGCAGGCGGAAGTTCCCGCGCCCAAGGCGGCAAAGCCGGAACCCAAGCCCGAGGCAAAGTCTGCGTCGGTCGACGATATTTTTGCCGATCTTTCGGACGACGGCGGAGATATGTCTGACTTTGGCGACGTAAAGCCGCTTGATCCCCCGAAGCCCGATCATGAGGTGGTTGATGGATTCGATCTGTCGGACATGGGAAGCTTCATTGCCGAAGAGTCTGATGCTGAGGTCGCTCCGCTGGATACCAAGAAAACAAGCAGAGCGGTTCTGGACGATGACTTTGCAGCGGAGCTTCTTACTCAGACGGTTCCGAGCTCCGTGCTGAAGGATCAGGTCGATGAGGATCTGTTTGCGGCGGTCAAGGAGCGCGACGAACAATTTGCCGTTCAGCCCACCGATGAGAAGGATTTCGATATGGGAGATCCCGCGGACGGTCTTGACGCTATGAACGCGCTGCTCGGTCAGATGGGTGCGGCTCTTGAAAGCGCGGGAGGCAGCGCGTCACTTGATCTCGGTGATCCCGAGCCTGCCGCAGGCAGTGCGGCGAGTGACAATCCGTGGGCAGATCTGCAAAATCAGCTGAACGCTATGGAGGAAACCGGAAACTTTGGAGCCGGTGAGCCTGCTAAGCAGACCGAGAAGCCGGAGCTTTCGATCGAGGATCCCAAGGTTCCCGATGCGGACGATTCTTCGATATGGAATTTTGATGACGATATGAGCGCGGGTTCGTCTGATGACGATATGAGCGCGGATCTGTTCGGCAGCTTTTAAATAACTGTTTTAAAAAGTAAATCTTGGCGGGTTTTGAAAAGTTGATGCTGGCCGGTTCTATAAGGGTTGACAATGGGCTGGTTATTAAAAAATTCAGAACCGTGTATTGCCTCGCAATGCACTGGCCGAATGCCGCTGCACATCGTGTTTGCGCGATGTGCAGCGGCACTCACTTTTTGAAATTTGCAATCACCTTTGCAATGTTGTTCTTGCCTCAGGAGCTTCGTGCCGTTTTTGTAACACAGTTTTCAGCTCAGCCGCCAAGGTCAATGTTATAAACACGCAGGAATTTCAAAAAGGTCGAAATTTCAATTTCGCCCGGTTCTCAATTGACTGCTAAACGGAGTGAGCCTGCGGGCGGAGCGTGAGCGTTTTGCGCGCAGCGCATAATGCGTGCATAATGCGGCCAATTGAGAATTTTGAAATTCTTTTAAATAAGGAGTTAATAATGATCGAATTAAATACCGATGAGCTGTGTGAGAAGGCTCGGACGCTGAAGGCGGGGAGCAAGGTCCTGCTTTCCGGAACAGTGTACACCTCGCGTGACGCGGCTCACAAGCGGATAAAGCAGCTGTTGGAAAGCGGTGGGGAGCTGCCGTATGAGCTGCGCGGAGCTGCTGTTTATTACGCGGGTCCTACTGCCGCAAAGGAGGGGATGGTCATCGGCTCGTGCGGTCCTACAACATCGAGCAGAATGGACGTATATTCTCCGGAATTTCTGGACAGAGGACTGGCGGCGATGATCGGGAAGGGCGAACGTTCTCAGGCAGTATGTGACGCGATTTGCAGAAACGGAGCGGTCTATTTTTGCGCGATCGGCGGTGCGGGCGCTCTGGCGGCAAAATGTATCACCGAGTGTGAGGTGATCGCGTTTGAGGATCTTGGCTGCGAAAGCGTCAAAAGACTGAGGTTTGAAAAATTTCCGCTGATCACAGCTATTGATTCGTGCGGAGGAAATATTTTCAAGACAGGCAGGGAAGCATTCGCGCGGTAATTTGATCCGAGGATGGAAATTCTCAAATAATGCGAATTGTGAGAAATATTTGCAGCATTTTGGCAAGGTTTTTTTAAATTAATTCTTGACAAATCAATGACAGTGTGGTATAATGTTTGTGGATTGAAATTTTGTGGAGAGTGAGTTATGGCGCAGTACTCGGATTTAAGCGATCATGAATTGCTTGAAAAGGTCCCGCTTGACAGCGCACAGGTTGCAGAACTTATTTCCGCAAATATGAATATCGTGTTTTCCTGTGCGAAAAAGTTTTCGGGAAGCGCAGATTATGACGAGCTTGTGTCCGACGGAATGGAGGGCTTGCTCAGCGCCGTTCAGAATTACGACAGCGCGAAGGGCGAGTTTGCGGCTTTCGCGGCGGTTTGTGTGAAAAACCGTATGCGCAATACCGTAAAGAGGGCGATGCGCCGAAACGCTGCAATGTCCGACAACTCCCCCGAGGAGATGGAGGCTATCGCGGATCCCGCGCCGACTCCCGAGGAGATAGTTATAGCAAGGGAAAACAGGAGTTCGCTGTTGGGGGTTCTTCGCAGCGAGCTTACCGATCTGGAGCTGCGCTGCCTTGAGGGTGCGGCGCTCGGGTTTTCTTATGATGAGATCGCCGAAAGGATCGGTTCCGACAGAAAGTCGGTGGATAATGCGCTTTGCCGCGCAAGAAATAAGCTAAGACGTTTTTATATGGATTGACACTTCCAATTTATAACTGTTTTAGCAGATTTTGTGTTTATATGACCCGCTAGCTCAATCGCAGAGCATTGCAACAATTCCGTTAGCAAAGATGTCGGTGCAAGTCCGACCGGGCAAATCTATTTTTTAAGGGGTATATCACTTATGTACACTGACAAGACACTTAAATGTAAGGATTGCGGCGCAGATTTCGTATTCACCGCAGGTGAGCAGGAATTCTATGCTGAAAAGGGCTTCGAGAACGAGCCGCAGAGATGCAAGGCTTGCCGCGACGCTAAGAAGAATTCCGGCAGAGGCGCGAGAACCTTCTACGAGGCTACCTGTGCTGTATGCGGCGGAGTTGCCAAGGTTCCTTTTGAGCCGAAGGGCGACAGACCCGTGCTGTGCAGCGAGTGCTTCGCAAAGCAGAGAGGCGAGTAATACGCAGGAATTCAAACAGCTCGTTATCACCGAATAGTACATGGGAATACCTAGCACCAATTCCGTTCAGAATTTCCGGCACGGCAGCGAAACGCCGTTTCGGGAAAAGCGATGATCAATTGGAAAACCTTAAATGGGATAAGTAAGAACTCTCTTAAGAATAGGAATACCCGGCATCATTTGGTTAATAAGCAATCCGCGGCCGTATGCGATGTTTATCG
>JAIEDJ010000208.1 GCA_029068025.1 Oscillospiraceae bacterium
AAACCAATCGTCCCGAGGAGATCTTCCAAGCGGTAATTACTATGTTGACGGCGATCCGGCAAACGACAACTTATACCTCGTTGTTGACGGCAAGAGTATTCACTTTGAAAGCTCCGGCGATCTCCGCGAAGCATTCCAGGCGATCGACAAAACAATGGATCCAAAATATCTTGACGATCAGGAAGCACTTGATCATCAGACAGATATTACTATGGCAGATTGGGGCGATGAAAGCTACATATACACATTAATGAATTGGCCGGGCGGCAGCGAAAAAATCAGCGTATTCTTTAAAGCCGTGGTAAGTGAAGATGGGCTTGGAGCATCGGGACAGGGCTTGAGTTACTATCCAAGCAGGAAAATGATCAACGGCTGGGCAGGCGATTTCATTCTTGCCGAAGAATCATAACCGACTGATCAAAAGCACTATACAAGGCCGGGCTGAAACGCCCGGCTTTGTTAAAAAAACTCCGGATCTGACACAACACACGACAATGAAAGGCGGTACTATCCATGAAAAAATTTATCATCCCTGTGGCTGCGGTTATTGCGGCAAGCGCGGCTGCAATCGGTCTGATAGCTGTGAATTCCAACAAGACAGCTATTGCCGACAGACCCAAGCCTCCCGAGGAGCTTCCAAGCGGAAATTACTATATCGAAGGCGATCCGGCAAACGATAATTTGTATCTTGTCGTTGAGAACGGCACTATTCGATTCCAAAGCGACACCGGTGATCTGCGGGACGCATTCAAAGCAAGTGACATAAATCTTGATGAAAAATATCTTGTTGACGCGGAAGCCCTTGAGCGTCAGGTTAATTTAAGTATGGCGAATTGGGGAGATACCTATAATTATGTTTTAGGAAAATTCGGTGATTCGACCGACAAGTTTATGGTGTATACCAAAGCCGAGCTTGATGAGCACGGAGAGCCGCAAGGCGGTCAAGGATTTATGTATTCTATTGATACAAAATCACTTCATAGTGTGAGGGGCGACTTCATTCTTGCCGAAGAATCATAACCGACTGGTCAAAGTCACTATACAAAGCCGAGCTGAAACGCCCGGCTTTGTTAAAAAACTCCGGATCTGATACAATGTACGACAACGAAAGGCGGTATTGTTCATGAAAAAATTTATCATCCCTGTGGCGGCAGCTGCCGCGGCAGGTATCGCGGCGGTCGGTTTGATTGCTGCCAATACTAATAAACCGGCGGTCGATGACAAACCGGAGCCGCCGGAGGAACTTCCAAGCGGTAATTACTATGTTGACGGCGATCCGGCAAACGATAACCTGTACCTTGTTGTTGACGGAAAAAATATACACTATGCAAGCTCCGGCGATCTCCGCGAAGCATTCCAGGCGCGTGATCTGATCCTGGATCCAAGATATAAAGATGATCCGGACGCTCTTGACCGTCAGACAGATGTAACCATGTCTCAATGGGGAGCTGAAAACTACACATACACATTAACGAATTGGCCCGGCGACAGCGGAGATCTTGTGGTAAGAGTCAGCAGCGCAGATCACGAAGAAGGAACGATTTCGGGAGGCAGCATGATATATCACACAGATACAAATACCTTCCACAGTTTTGCAGGCGACCTCGTTCTTGCCAAAACCGAATAGATCATTCAAATCAATAAACAGCATCTCCCGCGTCAGTCCGCGGGAGATATTTCTTAATTAAAGACATTATATCGGCTCGGTGATCTTCTTAAGCCACTCCGCTTCCTCAGTAGGAAGATACGGCGAGATCTTATCGAACACCATAGCGTGATAGTCGTTGAGATATCCGCGCTGCTCCGCCGTGAGCAGCTCGGGATCGATACCGTCACGATCGAACGGAACCAAGGTCAGCGGAATAAAGTGCAGAAATCCGCTCATATAGCTTCTCCAACACAGCAGCAGGCTCTCATGGCGAATTCCGAACTTCCCCTCGACATAGTATCCCGGCTCGTCCGAGGTGATCATCCCCTCTTCAAGCGGAGCGTCGCCCGCAGCACGCCACGAGATCCGCTGCGGTCCCTCGTGAACATTGAGCATAAAGCCAACGCCGTGACCCGTGCCGTGATTGAAATCCATTCCGCACTGCCACATAGGGCGATGCGCTATGCCGTCCAGCACAGAACCGCGCACGCCCTTGGGAAAAATGGCGCGAAGCAGCTCAAGATGTGAAGCAAGCACGATAGTGAATGCCTTCCGCTCGGTCTCTGTAAGCTCTCCGAGCACAAATGTCCGTGTGATATCAGTTGTCCCGGCGGCATTTTCCCCGAGGTAGTGCCCTCCGGTATCGGACAGAAGCATTCCGCGCGGCTGCAATTCCGCGTCTGTTTCCTCGGTCGCCGAGTAGTGAACTATCGCCCCATGCTCGCCGTATGCCATGATCGGCGCGAAGCTCTCTCCGAAATGATCCGCGCTCATTCTGCGGAATTCCTCAAGCTTCTCAGCCGCCGAGATCTCGGTGATCCGCTCTTTCCCGACAGAATGTTTGAGCCAGTACATAAAACGTGTGACCGCTATCCCGTCGAGCAAATGTGCGGCTTTTACCGCCTTGATCTCGGCGGGATTTTTTATGGCTTTCATCAATGAGACCGGGCTTTTTTTGTCGATGATCTCACAGTGATCCCGAACAGTATTTTTTAGCCGGAAATTCACCTCTCCGCTGTCGAGCCAAACCGTCTTGTAATGCCATATTTCGTCATTATAGATGTCATTGTAGCCGAGAATTTTTACACCGTTTTTTTCAAGCTTACCGGCGATATTTCCGGGGAAAATTTTTTCGTTTGCGAACAACAAAACTTCATCGGTTGAGATGATCATATAGCTCAGAAACACGGGATTGAATTCGATGTCGTTTCCGCGCAGATTCAATATCCAGGCGATCTGATCCAACGCCGATATGGCAAGACATTCGGCGCGTTCTTTTTTGAGCTTTTCGCGGATCTTCTCAATTTTTTGAGAAGCCGAAAAGCCGCAGACGCTCTCGGGAAGCTCGAATACCGGCTCGCATGAAAGCCCGGGACGTCCTCCGAGCTTATCCCACACCATGCCGCCGAGATCTTCGTCCGACCTTGCGGTGATCCCCTTTGAAGCGAGAGCTTTAAGCAGCTTTTCCGCAAAACCGGCGGACACCGCCCTGCCGTCAAAGCCGATAACAGCACCATCCGGAAGCTTTTCGGCAAGAAATTCCTCAATTGACGGAGTTCCCTTTTCACCGGACTTCATCAGCTTGATCCTGCTGCCGGAAAGTTCATTTTCGGCTTGAATATAATACCGCCCGTCCGTCCACAGCGCCGCATTGTCAAGCGTGACCGCCAGTGTTCCCGCCGATCCGGTAAAACCGCTCAGATACTCGCGAAGCTTAAAATATCCGCCGACATATTCCGAGCCGTGAAAATCGTCCGTGCAGACGATATAAGCCGAGATATTCCGCTCGCTCATAAGTTTCCGAAGTTCAAGAAGTCTTTTCATTATCTATTGTTTCACCTCCGCAAATACAATGGAATGAGCCGCGCATTGCAAACCCTCCGATGTATAAAGGATCTTATCGGAAGCCCGTTCGCCATCGGCATAGATCTCAAACTTTCCCGATCTTTCGATGACCATCGGCTCATCGGTCGGGTTTACTATCAAAGAAAAACCGCCGTCCGAATGTTTGTAGCCGATCATAAACCCGCCGCCGATCTCTGTGGATCCGCACATGGTAAGCCCCTTGAAAAGCCGCTTTCTGAGCGCGATAAGCCCTCTGTAATACTCGACCTCGGCGAGGTTTTCCGTAACAAGATCCCACTTTATCGAATTTATGCTGTCGGGTAAATTATAACTGTTGTGCTCGCCGTTTTTCGTGCGCAAAAACTCCTGCCCGGATTGAATAAACGATATTCCGCGCGATAAAATGGTAAGTGCTGCAGCTGTTCTGCCGGCCGAGATGATCTGCGTTCTGTTTGCGTTTTTCATAGAAGCGGTCAGCTTATCAAACAGCGTGAGATTATCGTGACATTCGACGTAATTCACGGTTTGAGCCGCGTTTTCCGTCCAGAATTTTTTGAATTTTCCGGTCAGAGCCTTCTTTATCGGAGCGAGATGATAATCATCGCAAGCGCCGCTTACATAGCCGCAGTCGGTCTCGTTAAACACCGAGCCTTTTACTCCGTCGCGGAAATTGTCGTTGAAAAAAGCATATCCGGGAAGCCTTCGGGCATTCTTTTGAACGGCCCGAAATTCCTCTCCCAGAGCGCTTTCGCCGCCTGCCCAGCCCTCGCCGTACAACAGAATATCGGGATTGATCCTGCGCAGCCGACGTTCGATAACACGCATTGTTTTTATGTCCAACAGACCCATCAAATCGAATCGGAAGCCATCTGCCTTGTATTCACGCGCGATAAACTCCAGACTGTCAGCAATGAACTTCCGCGCCATAGCACGTTCGCTCGCGAACTCGTTTCCGCAGCCCGAGCCGTTTGAATACCCGCCGCTTTTATTTCTGCGGAAATAATACCCCGGGAAGATCCTTTCAAACGCGCTGTCCTCCGCCGAAAACACATGATTGTATACCACATCGAAAACAACGCCCAGACCCTTTTTATGTGCCGTCATCACGAGCGATCTAAGCTCTGAGACAGGGTTTTCGCGTGTATAATACGCGCTCGGAGCATTGTAAAAGCGTGGATTGTAACCCCAGTTGTATTCCGCGCCGTCAAGGTCAAAATCAAACACGGGCATAAGCTGAATATGCGTTACGCCAAGCGACTTTATATAGTCCAGTCCGACAATATCTCCGGCGGAATTCCGGACATTCTCCTCACAGAACGCGGAGAATTTGCCGCGGTTATTGAAGGAAGCGTTCCCGTCCATGGAAAAATCGCGGACGGAAAGCTCATAGATCACGGGATCCGCAGCGGCGATACGCGGACTTTCGTCCCAATCTGCGGGCTTGTTCTGCTCCATATCGACAACGATCCCGAGCTTGCCGTCCGCAGTCACCGCGCAGGCATACGGATCCGCCGCTTCAACGGTCTCCCCGTTCCGGGTTATCAAAAACGTGTAAAAAAAGCCCTCGCAGCAGCCCTTTTTTTCACATTCAAACACGCCGTTTCTGCGCTTCATTTTTATCTCGCAAAAAAGCTCTGTTTTGGCTTTGTACAGTCGCAAAACCGCGCTTTCGGCAAACGGCTGCCATACTCGAAATATTGTCTTTTCCGCAGAATAAACAGCGCCGAGTTTTCCGTCAAAACTCTGACGGTCGGCGGCGCTGACATCAATTAAAATTTCAAGATCATTTTTCATCGTAATCGTCCAAAAAACTGTGCAGTCCTTCCTTATCCTTGTATGAAATGATCATATCCAAGCGAACACCGTGAACCGCGCGGAAGATGTTCTGCGGCACTTGAGGATTTTCCGCTTCAAGCCGCGCTATAAGCCGCTTTATTTCCTTGCGCTTTGACTCCTCTTCACGGCGCGTGACACTGCACGCGCATTGAAGAAATTCCAGATTGTTAGCGTCACGCCACGCTTCTATATCCCGTTCACGGATAAGATACAGCGGACGGATAAGCTCCATTCCCTCGTAGTTCTTGGCGCGGAGCTTCGGCAGCATGGTCTGCGTCTGCCCGCCGTATATCATTCCCATCAGCGTGCTTTCAATAATATCGTCAAAGTGATGACCCAGCGCTATTTTATTGCAGCCCATAGACCGAGCTTTTGCGTACAAATGCCCGCGCCGCATTTTCGAACATAGAAAGCACGGATTTCTCGCAGCCTTTTCCGTATGAGAAAAGATCTCGGTCTTAAAATATTCGGCAGGCGCTCCAAGCCGTTCGATATTGCTCTTTATCAGCTTCAGATCCTGTTCGGAATAACCGGGATCCATCACCAGATATCTCACATCGATCGGGTACGCGCCGCGCCGTTCCAGATCGCGGAACAGCGCCGCCATCAGCATGGAATCCTTGCCCCCGGAAATGCAGACGCACACGCGGTCGCCGCTTTTCAGCAGCTTGTATTCCTCCAGCGCACGTGAAAACCTGCGCGTTATCGTCCGCGAAAAATCCGTATGAAGGCAGTTTATGACCGTGTTATCACTTATCGCCGCCATTTGGTTTGTATCTCATATACGTTTCGGCAAGCGACTTGAGCGCTGCCGCGTCTTTGCTTTTAAGCTGCTTCTTCAACAACCGCCAGCTCCAGTTCCCGCCAAGCGTGGAGGGGATGTTCATACGTCCTTTAGCGCCAAGTCCCAGCACGTCCTGCATAGGGATAACCGCCAAAAATGACGGCGACGCATATGCCGCGCGGATCGCGCAGAAGTTAAAGCGGTCAAACGTTCCCTTGTTCAGATAGCGCTTCGCCATTTTCGCGGAATCGCTGTCCGCGTCCTTGAGCCACCCGACGATAGTCGCGTTGTCGTGTGTGCCCGTATAGCACACGGAATTTTTCGGATAACTGTGCGGCAGATGATCGTTGTCCGCGTTTTCGGGATTGAACCCGAACTGCACTACCCTCATCCCGGGGAAACCGCTGTCCTTAAGCAGCTTTATCACGCTGTCAAAA
>JAIEDJ010000209.1 GCA_029068025.1 Oscillospiraceae bacterium
GTTTTTCTTTCCGACAGTTTGCAATCGATGTCCATTCCAAAGCAGTTGATGATCTCTGCTGCGGATAAAACAGAAAATGCTTCTATTACGAGCTGAGAACGCATGATCTTCTGGCGCTCGTCGAAGATCTCCTTTTCATAAGCTGTGTTTTTGTCTAAGGGGATCGCGTTTTCACAAAATTTGTCAAATGATCTCAGGCTCATTTTATTTGCCTCCCTTATCGTTATCGTCGACCCAGAAAAGCTCGTCAAGCGTTTTGCCGAGAGCCTTGCATATCGCGATACATAAATTTATCGTAGGATTGTAGTCGCCGTTTTCCACGGCGGATATCGTCTGGCGTGTCACCTGAACTTTCTTGGCGAGCTCATCCTGAGATAAGTCCAGAGCGGCGCGCGCGGATTTCATTTTAAGATTTTTTGCCATTCTCTCACCTCGTGATCATATTGTAACATATATTTTTGGTTTTGTCAAGTATATTTTACATATTTTCAAAAATATTTTTCAGATTGTCGGGTGTGGCGACGGCTTGGATACTATAAAAAATATAACAGCCGCCTTGGAGGATCCCAAAGCGGCTGTTGACTATTCGGTATACTATAATTATGGAAGCGGTTTACGACCGTTTTCAGTCGGCGGCGCGGAACCGGCGCGCGATATCGTTCATCTTCCTTGCCCCGTCGGCTACCTGCTCGGCGATCTTTGTGCTGCGTGCGGAGACTTCGGTGCTTTGCGCAACGGACTGCGAAATATCATCCATGCGTGATTTTACCGCAAGCAGTGACTGTGCCTGCTCCTGAGTGAGTTTACTTATAAGCTGAGAGCGTTCCGCGCTCTGCTCGGACTTCTCCATTACATGTTTCATTTTCTGGATAACGTTATCCGCGATCCGCTTGCCCTCGTCTACGGCCTTTGAGGACGCTGTGATAAGCTCGGAGGTGTTGCTGACGGCGTCGGAGCTTTTGCCCGCAAGCATTCTTACTTCATCGGCAACAACCGCAAAGCCTTTTCCCGCGGCACCGGCTCTCGCCGCTTCGATAGAGGCGTTAAGCGCGAGGATATTGGTCTGGAAGGCGATGTCCTCGATAGTTTTAACAATAGAGGATATCTCCTCCGAAGATTTTTCGATCTTTTCCATTGCGGCAGACATTTTCGCCGCCTCCGCATTGCCATCTTCCAGAAGGTATGCGCTCTCTTTGGCGAGCTGTGAGGCATATTCGGAATCCTCTAAGCTTTTCTTGGTCTGCTCAACGAGTGAACCGATCTCGTTCGTGACCTCGCTGATTGTAGAGGTTTGTTCCTCGGCTGATGAACTAAGGTTATCGGCGATCTCAAGCATTCTGTCGGAGGAGTCGTTTACTGTGACCGAGATCTCCGCGATCCTCTCTACGATCTCGGCCTGCTCGGCAGCAGACTTCTTTTCGTGTTCGGACTGAACCTTGACCTGTTCAAGGAGTTCGTTGGCTTCATGCTTCGCCGAATCGGCAGCCACGATCTGTGCCAAACAGCATTTTACCAAATAAATGATCACAAACGCACCGACGTTTACTCCCAGCAATCCTTTTAAAAGTGAATCTATTCTTGTTCCGCTGTAAAAGAAATCTCTGAAAACAAAACCGCCCAATGAAGCGGTATCGATCAATATGATCTGAATAATAAGATTGCGTTTGTCAAAATAAATAGCGGCTATCGTCATTGAAGCAAGCATGAGCGGGAACATTCCATGAAGCTCATGGCGCAGCGATGAGGCCACGATGATCAAAAGAAGCTGAAAAACCGATAAAACTATACCTCTTGTTAAAAGTGAAGTTTTGTTTTTCAGCAATGCAATTGCCGCTGCGACACCAATGCCGCAGACGATGATAGCAATTCCGATAATAAGCCCACCCTCAAGCGCCATATTCATTGCGCCAAAGGCGATACACACAACAAGAACAAAGACCATATGGATCGTGACCATTTTCTGAGTTAAATTAATACTTTTCATAATATAACCTTCCATAATAAAATAAAACCTTGCTAATCTATTATACCAAAAAAATACTTTTTTGTCAATAATTTTAGCTTTTAAAAAATTTTTTTAAAAAAGCCCTTGACAAACCGGTGTGATTATGATAAAATATAAAAGTTCTCGCAAATGAGGACGCGGAATAGGTCGAAAGGCTGAGAAAAAAGAAAATTTT
>JAIEDJ010000210.1 GCA_029068025.1 Oscillospiraceae bacterium
ATACCGGAGAGCTTTTCGGCGGCGCAGCACCCCCCGCTTCCGCGCTGAAACCTCAGCACAGGCGGCGCAAGATCGTACTTTCCTTCGGTGAACGCATCCGTTATCTCCGCGCCGTCTCCCGCGAGAATAACACGCCCCTCAAGCCGTGAAAGCTCTCCGGAAAGCTCGTCGAGAGTGACCGCGCGGTCATCACACAGCCGAGATATAACCCCGCCCTCCGAACGAAACAGCGCGTTGTAGACCTGCTTGCAGCGAGCGTCCATGCACGCGCAAATAATGCCGTCCACGCCGATAAAGTTGTACGCGATAGCTTCCAATGTCGAAACGCCGACACACGGCTTCTCCGCACCCATGCACAGACCCTTGACGGTCGCTATCCCGATCCGAAGCCCGGTAAACGATCCCGGACCTATAGTAACGGCGATCCGCTCCACATCGGAAAGCGTGACCCCCGCATTTTTAAGCATACTGCTGACCATAGGCAGCAGCGTCTCCGAGTGAGTATGCCGAGTATTCAGAAATTCTTCGGCAACTATCTTGCCGCCATCGACTAAAGCGCAACCGGCGGATATCGCCGAAGAATCTATTCCAAGAATCATAAATTTTACCTTATTTAAAAGAATTTCAAAATTCTCAATTGGCGGCACGCTTCTCTCCGCTGACGCTCCGTTCCGCTTAGCCGTCAATTGAGAACCGGTCGAAAAAATTTTTTTATTATTTGCTAAATTTTTTTCGACCTTTTTGAAATTCACTGCCCTATCGTATGTTGATCTTACCTTTTCTGCGCAAAAACTACATTAATCTCCCGCTCATTATCAGACAGCTTGCGGATATCGATCTTTATAACACTATCAAACTCGTTTTCAAGCTCGGGAACGTTCTCGCTCCATTCAACAACGATGATACCGCCCCTGTCAAGATAATCGAAAAATCCGACAGCATACAGATCGTCAAAGCCTTCTATCCGATACAGATCAAAGTGAAATATCGGCACACGCCCCGGGTACTCATGCACCAGCGCGAAAGTCGGGCTTGAGACCTCCTCGTCCGTGCCGAAATATTCCGCCAGCCCTTTTGTGAACGCGGTCTTTCCCGCGCCCATCTCTCCGTTAAACAGTATCACATCTCCCGGTTCGAGCTTCACGGCAACTTCATGCGCGAATTTCCGCGTTTCCTGTTCGCTGTGTGAAATTAATTTCATCAGAACAGCCCCGTAATAACGCCGTTTCCGTCAACGTCGATCTTTTCCGCAGCGGGAACCTTCGGAAGTCCGGGCATAGTCATGATATCGCCGGTATAAACGACCACAAAGCCCGCTCCCGCGCTTGCGCGAACGTCGCTGACAGTGATCTCAAAGCCCTCGGGCTTTCCGAGCTTCGCCGGATCGTCCGACAGCGAATACTGCGTTTTCGCAACACACACCGGAACCTTGTCAAGACCGAGTTCCTCTATATCCTTGATTGCCTTCTCCGCCTTTGCGGTAAATACAACACCGTCCGCGCGGTATATTTCCTTGGCAATAATTCCGATCTTCTCTTTAATGGACAGCTTTTCGTCATACAGCGGCGCGAAGCTGCTCTTTTTGGAATCGATCGTCTCAACAACGGCGTTCGCAAGCTCTATCGCTCCCTCGCCGCCCTTAGCGAACACGTCCGAGAACGCGACCTTAGCGCCCATTTTCTCACAGTATTCACGAACTACAGAGATCTCCGCGTCGCTGTCCGTAGCAAAATGGTTTATAGCCACAACCACGGGAACTCCGTACTTGCGCATATTCTCGATATGAACACCGAGGTTGACAATGCCCTTCTTGAGCGCGTCAACGTTCTCATTAGCAAGATCGGGCTTAGCAATGCCGCCGTTGTATTTCAAAGCGCGGATAGTCGCCACCAGCACAACACAGTCGGGCTTCAATCCCGCAAAACGGCACTTGATGTCGAAAAACTTCTCCGCTCCCAGGTCGCTGCCGAAGCCCGCCTCGGTGATCGTATAGTCCGCAAGCTTGAGCGCCAGCTTAGTAGCGCGGACGGAGTTGCACCCGTGCGCGATATTCGCGAACGGACCTCCGTGAATAATAGCCGGGTTGTTCTCCAGAGTCTGAACAAGATTCGGATTAATAGCGTCCTTGAGCAGCGCGGTCATAGCTCCGACAGCGTTCAGATCACGCGCGAACACGGGCTTGTTATCGTTGGTAAACGCCACAAGAATATTCCCCAGACGCTTTTTCAGATCGGTAAGATCGGAAGCCAAGCACAGAATAGCCATGATCTCGCTCGCGACCGTGATCTGAAAGCTGTCTCCGCGCGGAACGCCGTCCATTCTGCCGCCAAGCCCCACCACGCACTCACGAAGCGCGCGGTCGTTCATATCCATGCAGCGCTTGAAAAGAATACGCTTGACGTTGATATTAAGCGCGTTCCCCTGCTGCAAATGATTGTCGAGCAACGCCGCCAGAAGATTGTTAGCAGCCGTAATAGCGTGCATATCTCCGGTAAAATGCAGATTGATATCCTCCATAGGAACGACCTGCGAATAACCGCCTCCCGCGGCTCCGCCCTTAACGCCGAACACAGGACCGAGAGACGGCTCGCGCAGCGCCAGACACGCCTTCTTGCCGATCTTGTTCATACCCTCGCACAGCCCTACCGAAGTGGTAGTCTTTCCCTCTCCTGCGGGCGTGGGATTTATCGCTGTTACAAGTATCAGCTTGCCGTCGGGCTTGCCTGCCACGCGGTCGATAAGCTTCTGCGACAGTTTAGCCTTATAATGTCCGTACGGTTCGATCTCCTCCTCCGAAACGCCGAGCTTCGCGGCGATCTCGCTTATCTTCAACATTTTAGCCTGCTGTGCTATTTCAATATCACTGAGCATAATTGATCCTCCCGATTTAAACTTGCAATAAGCAAGAAATTATTCTTTTATCGCCTTTATTCTTAACCGAACGTAGTCGGCATACCATATTCCGTTCCTATAAAGATCGTTTTTCAGCGACCTAACAGCTTGATCTATGATATCGGTCTTCATTTTTTCATCGACCTTTGAGAACGGATTCTTAACAAACATATTTATCCAATCGAACAAGCCGTTTTCACCTTTTAATTCCGTCGGACGATCAAACAATACAGCGTATCTTACCTTAAAACCGACTCTTTCGAGCATCGCGGAATATTCCCCGACCGACGGAAAATAAAACGGCATAACGTACTCCAAACCGACATTTTCAAACGCTTTGGCAAGCGCGGAATGAATCAGAATGTTATTTCCGATACCACCCATTTCAAAGATGAACTGTCCGCCTTTGCTCAAAGCATTATAAACACATTTGATCATTAAAGGCTGCCGTTCTTTGTTTATCCAATGGAACACAGCGTTTGAGAATACCGCGTCAACGGTATTAGGCAAAGAAAAATCCGTCGCGTCGGCACAGATGAAATTTATCTCCGGATAACGTTTTCGCGCCGATTCGATCATTTCCTCGGAACTGTCTAAACCGGTGATCGAAATTCCTTTCTTAAAAAACGATTCGGTCAACACTCCGCTGCCGCAGCCCAGATCAAGCATTGACTTGACA
>JAIEDJ010000021.1 GCA_029068025.1 Oscillospiraceae bacterium
GTCACCCACGCAATGTTGTCCTTGGCTTGGGCGCTTGTGCTCAGGTTTGGCACGCCGCTCTTGGCTAAAATAACTTTTTCTACAGACTGAACAAAGGGCTGATGATTCAGCCCTTTGCTTTTTGATAAAATATCTCCATGATCTGCCCGATTACCTCATATTGTTCGGGAGAAAGCGAAGCTCTTCCGGGGCTGTTTTGTATTCTGAAAAGCGCCGTCAGGCGCGAAACAACTTCCTTCTGCTCATCCGTAAGCCCGAAGGTAGATACATTCGATCTGTTCTCATATCCGAAAAGCTCGTCCAGCGTGATATTCAACTGAAACGCGAGTTCGACAGCGACTTCCAAGGTCGGATTCATCGCGCCCGATTCGTATTTGCTGATGGCAGTCATAGTTCGCCCGATACGTCTGCCAAGCTCCGCCTGGGTAAGACCCTCCGCCGTGCGCAAGCGTCTTAATCGCTCGCCAAAATCCTCAAACATTGTGATCACCGCTTTCTTTATAATTAATTTTATCGAAAGTATATTGACAAATAGTTAAGTCAGTGTTATAATTATAAACAAGAGGTTTAGTAAATATGAAAATATTTTATTTTTACGCAATCAACGGAGGATCGCGGAAATGGATTACATGATTATTATGATCGCCAAGTTGGAGGCTGTTTTTTCAAGTACTTTTTTGGGAATTCTTATGGGTTTATTTTTGGCGGCAATTGTACGATCATAAAAAATGAGATCCCGTTCTGACCGGAACGGGATCTCTGTATGTAGAAAAAGTTATTTTAAGCCAAGAACCACGTGCCAAATTTGAGCACAAGTGCCTAAGTCAAGATCAACAGTTTAAATGTGCAGGAGAAATTTCAAAAAGCGGTTCCACGCGGCGGAGCGGAGCGCACGCATTATGCTTCGCAAAACGCTGGCGCGTAGTGTAGCCGTGGGGGACCGGCTAGGCGGGCTTTGCCCGCCGGTTTTGAAATTTCTTTTAAATCATCAGCCACTCGTCAACATTTCAAAACCAGCCAAGATCAACATTTCAAGGGTTTATCTACAAGCTGAGATCCCGTTCAGATATGAACGGGATCTTGTATTAATTATAAAAAAAGATGTTCTGCTGTTTTGCTTTTTTCTTCTTTCTGATAATATAAAACGCGATTCCGGCAGCGGCAAGAACGATAACGATCACCGCGCCGACCTTCGATCTGCCGCCGGCATAATCTTTTGTGCTGAGCGTAAGCAGATCCTCGGGAAGATACTCCATCTCCTCATCGTCATATGTATAGCTGACGAATAACGATCCGCCGTCTCCCGAATAGTGTGCGCTAAAACCCGTCGAAGTGCTTGAAACAACGCTGTTCAGAACAAAAGGATGATACTTTTCAATAATGTCCTCCGAAAAACTGTCGCACATAGTGAGATCGACAAGATAGCTCTTTCCGTCAAGAACTACTATATTCCAACCGTGACCTCCCCCGGTGATATTTCCTGTCACATAATGACATTCTATCCCGCCAAGATCGCAAAGGTACTGAAACGCTCTGCCGTAGCCCTCGCACACAACATTTGTTGTCAGGTCGCCGTCAAAAACATAGATGATATTCCACGGATTGGAGTTTTTCGAGAAATAATTGTCGTCATCCGCCGCCGGGTGGTTGTATTCGTTAAGAGCGCATATTTCCTTTGCATAGCCGACGATCTTGTCATAGTCGCTTTTGCCCTCGTATCGGTCAGCAATCTTCTTTGCGTTCTCAAGCGCCCTGTTTACGTCATCCAGCCGCGTCTTGCTTATCCTGTTGTCAAGTGATTTGTAGGCAGGGGAAATCTCGTAGGTTATCCGGCAGCTGCTTTTGTTATCAGCGGCATAACGGCGATGACTGCCAACCCAATATGTATATTCGTTGGTGTAATTTCTGATAAAATACATGACTTTTAATATTGCCTTTTCGTATTCGATAGTGTTGGCATACGATCCCGATAAGGTCAGATAAAAGGTGTCCGCATTGCGCCTTCCGTCAGCTACCCATGACATACACTCCAGAAGCATACGATAAAGCTCCAGGTCTGTGCCTTCAAGGAATTTTTCGCAAACCGATGTCCTTGCCGAACCGCCGCCCTCACCGCCGGCAGCAAAGGCGGTGCTTGCAACAGAGCATACAAATATCATCAAAGCCGCCATAAAAGCCGCAGCTATTTTTTTGAACTTCATATATTTCTCCTTGAGTATGATATTGACCCAAATTTTTCGGCTTATTGAAACAGGATCCCGAAAGTATATCCTTCGGGATCCATTGTGTATACGTGTATTCGCGTATATGACTTTGCTTTTACAGCTCGATCTTTCCGTAAAGCGTCGCATTCTTTTCGGTGTCAACAGTCTCCTTGGAGAACTCGCCCGCGTCGGCGTTCTCATCGGGCTGATACTGCTTGCGCTTGTATTCCCGCTCAAAGCTGGTGGAGAAGCCGCCAGACTGACGGTAGTTTCTTGTGGACGCTCCGCTGCCGCCGTTTGAGTATCCGGAACCGGAACCGCGGCGCTCGCGGCGATTGCGGTCGAACTTCGGTCTGTCCGCGTAAATTACGACCTTTCTGTAAGGCTCTGTACCCGTAGAACGACTGGACACGCCCTCGATCTCCGCAACACAGCTGTGGATTATTCTGCGCTCATACGGATTCATAGGCTCCAGAGCGATCTTTCTGCCCTGCTTTATAACCTTTGCTGAGGTCTTTCTCGCAAGCGCGTCAAGCGTTTCGCGGCGCTTGTCGCGGTATCCGTTGCAGTCAAGAGATATGCGGCAGAAGGATTCCTCGGAACGGTTTGACGCGAGGATCGTCAGATACTGTAAGCTGTCAAGCGTTTCACCGCGCTTGCCGATAACTATCCCGAGCTTCTCTCCCGTGATATCCAGCACAACATTGCCGTCACGCTTTATGGGGGTTATCTCAAACTTCTCAAGTCCCAGCGCGCGAAGAACGCCGGTGAGATACTCGATGGCGGAACGAACCTTCAGGCTGCCGCTTACATCGAAATCCTCGGGAAGCTCGCCGCCGTCCTCGGAACCGAATTCCTCATCAGAGCCGTTCACTGCGGACTCAGCTGCATCGGTCTCTTCATCATCTTCTACAGGGGTGCTCTCAACGGGCTTTGCTTGTGAGACGCTGTAAAGCGCCTTCACTCTTGCCTCGCCCTTAAGTCCGCCGAAAAGCGACTTTCTGGGCTGCTCGAGGATCTCAAACTCGATGTCATCGACACTCACGCCGAACTCCTGTGCCGCAAGAGCCTTTGCCTCGTCAACAGTCTTTGCCGTGAATTCTTTTTCCATTTAAATCCCCTTTCCGACAATGACCTTAATCATTATTGTCATCATCGTCCTCGTTATATTCTTCACCGTATTTCTCGGCGTCCGCCTTTCTGGCGGCGGCGAGCTTGCGGCGATTGATCTCTTTCTGAGTGAGCATTTCTTCAGAACCGTCGTCATTGACTACCTTCACAGGCTCAACATTAACGACCTTATTTTTGGTTTTGAGATTAAGCTCCGCCTCTGCCTGTGCACGAAGCTTTACGGGATTATACAGCTTGTTCAATACCACTGACTGGATTATACCGTAAAAATAGCTTACTGCCCAATAGAATCCCGCGCCCGCCGGTACCGTAAACGCGATCCACAGCGAAATAAGCGGCATAATGAACAGCATCATCTTCATCGGTCCCATTGCCTTCGCCGCATCGGGATTGCTCTGCATCATCAGTCTTTGAGAGATGAACGTCTGCAGCAGTGACATAGCAAACGATACAAGCGGGATCAGTATGATCGGGAAACTCATGTTCGGTACCCGGCCAAGCGGGATCCCAAGGAAGTTCAGATTATCATATAGTCTATTAAGCTCTTCCTTGAGCTCAGGGCGGATCTCGCTGTCGCTGTAGGCGCTTGAGCATTTTGTACCGTTTACTTCCGAGCCGAACCGTTCGAGAGCATACAGCTCACGCTGCATGGCACCCGAAGCTGTAAATCCGCCGTTGCCCTCGCTGGAGGAAAAATATCCGCCAAAGTGAACAGAGCAGGCGTTCAGCGCACTGATCGTGTACTGAGAAAAGCTGTGATTATTGCGGTACTCCACCTTTTCCTCATCGGTGGTAAGGGCGTCCATCTCAGCCTTTTCGGCATCGGTCAGGGCATACAGATCCGTATCGGAGATCTGCTTTTGTTTTCTTTTGTCAGATGTGTCATCGCTGTATGCCTTGATAACGGCGTGCTTGAATGTCTGATTGATCATGTTGGCGCTCGTTACCGTAGGAGTTTCAAAAATGCTCAGCTCATAAGGCTCTGCGCCTTCTTTCAAGCAGTACTCATTATAATAATCAACCACCTGCTGAGCGTCCGCGACAATAGCGGTGATACGCTCACGCTCCTGTTCATTTGACGAGAAAATATCCTGCTTGCTGTCTGAGATAGCCTGGGCAAACAAAGAGGCTACCTCAACATCATATGACTCCTCCGCCATTGCGACGATACTTTCGCTGTTCATATGCACAATATGAGTAAGCGGCTTGTAAACAACATCGATAACGCCGAACAATATCAAAAACGACAGCAGCATAGTGCCGCAGCCTGCCATGGGCTTATAGCCCATCTGCTGGAGCTTCATCAGCTCCTCCTGCTGTTTTTGCGGATTGTTTCTGTATTTCTTCTGGATCTCCGCGACCTTCGGCTGAAAAACCGCAGTTCTTGCGGAAGATTTCTGTTGTTTGATCGAGAGCGGCAGCAGCACCAGCTTTACGAGAAGCGTAAAGATCATTATCGCCAAACCTACGTTTGAGCAGATAAACCTGTATATAAAATACAGCAGATATCCCAGCGGCGTACCGACTAAACTATATAAAAATTGAAAAATGATGTCCACCCCTTTATTTAAAAGCAATTTGCGAACCGGCGAGCAAAGCTCGCCTAGCCAAGCGCGAAATGCTCACTGCGCGCTCCGCGCTCCGTTCCGCTTCCGCGCTGCTTTCGCAAATTGCCTGCGTATTTAAAACGTTGATCTTAGTATAGGCGCTTTAGCTGCAGAAAAGCCGGGATTCCAAAGGGCGAAGCCCTTTGGCAGGGGAGTGGGGCGGAGCCCCCACATCTCTCCTC
>JAIEDJ010000211.1 GCA_029068025.1 Oscillospiraceae bacterium
GTTCTAAGGATATGCGGTGCCGAGCATTATAATGCGGCTTTCATATCCCCCTCTCCCGGCATCGTCCTCGTTGTACAATCTGACGAAAAATCTGACTGCGCAATCGAACGACAATAATTGTGCGGCATTGCCTTAAGTTGGAATTACCGTTTCGGAAATTATCTTCTGAACTATATCCTCGGACGAAACGAATTCCGTCTGACCCGCGGCGAGGATCACTCTGTGAGAGAGAACGGCGGGTGCCATTGCTTTTACGTCATTGGGAGTTGCAAAGGCGCGGTTATTCATAAGCGCAAGCGCCTGAGCAGCTCTGTACAGCGCTATGGACGCTCGCGGAGACGCGCCGAGCTTGATCTCTTGGCGGCTGCGGGTCGCGCCCACTATCATCAGGATATATGCCTTGACCTGTTCGGATACCGTTACTCTGCTCGCGGCTTCACGCAGCGCCATGATCTCCTCCAACGACATAACGGACTGTACGGAGAGCTTGTGCGGCATTTTCTCCAGCATTTGCAGCTCGGCGGCACGGTCGGGATATCCAATGGATATCCTCATAAGAAAACGGTCCAGCTGCGCTTCGGGGAGATGATAGGTACCATACGTTTCAATAGGGTTCTGTGTCGCCAGCGTCATAAACGGCACGGGAAGCTTGTGCGTTATTCCGTCAACGGAGATCTGCAGCTCCTCCATCGCCTCAAGCAGCGAGGACTGCACCTTCGGAGAGGTTCTGTTGATCTCGTCCGCGAGAAGGAAGTTGCACATCGCGGCTCCCGGACGGTAGGACGACTCGCCCGTCTTCTGGTCGATCACCGTATAGCCGATAACGTCCGACGGCATAAGGTCGGGCGTGAACTGTATTCTTCCGAAGCTGCCCGAAACGGATTTCGCGAGCGTTTCGGCAAGCAGCGTTTTTCCGACGCCCGGAACGTCCTCGATAAGGACGTGTCCGCCCGCCAGCATTGCGCAGACTATCTTTTCGATAATGCCGCGTTTTCCTATGATAACGTTTTCAATGTTGTTTATAAGCTGTTCGATTTTCGGATTCATTATAAAAAATACCTTTCAGTTAATTTGTATTCGAGCACCAGCAAGTGCCGGAAATAAGATAGCAAACAGCGGTGGGGACAAGCGACAAAGCAAGTATGAATTCCCCCAGCCCCGCCAAATTGCCCGTGAAATACCCCGCGTGATAAAGGATCGCGTAAATGATACAATAAACCGCCGTGCCGATGACCGAGGGCACATATGACGCAAGTATGAACCACCGCGTTCTAAGCCCGTACTTCTGCCTGAACAGCCGAAAAATGCGGCTCGACGCAAAACCAAGCGCAGCCAGCGCTGCCAAGCCGATAAGTATTGCCGCAGCAAGGCTGAATGTCATAAAAAACAAAACAAGATTGACTACAGTCATTACCAAAACCACTGCCGCATTGCAGATAACAAGCAGTGCTATCGCTAACGGTTTTTTCATCGGTGCTCACCCTCTTAACAGCGCTTTTACAAAACATCGACGATCAGCAGTTCGCCGAAATAGGTCGGCATTGAACCGCCGCCCGTGCGGATATTGCCGATCACGGCGCGGACTTTAACATTGGTATCGCCGACGCTTAGTCCGCTCATATCCGCTTTTACACCCTGAAGATAACCGAGACTGAACCGCGCTGTTTCGCTGTAGCTGCCTTCTCCGAACACCGGCGAATGTGATACTCCCACGCCGTCCGCGTACTGATATAGCATCTGCGGCAGGGTGCTCTCGGCAGGCATAAAGCTTACCATTCCGTCCTGATAAAGCGGGTTTTCGTAGATACTGATGTAACCTGTGATCGTGAGCTCTCCGTCAAAATATACCGATGACGATTCGAGATAGCTTCCGTGTCCTGCAAGCTCACCCTCGCGGGAGAACGTCGTTGAAGCGGAGCGTACTGTAAGCGTTCCGACCTTATCGCCCGTGCGCAGGCGGCGGAATTCCGCTGACGGCGGCAGCTCCTCTCCTATATATACGCCGTTATCAAACTTGTCGGGAGCTTCAACGGCAAGTATATTTATCCGCGAATCGTGAACATACGCAAATCCGTCGCAGACGACCTGTGCGAAGGTGTTCTCGTCAAGCTGATCTACCGGGATCACATCATAGCCGAATTCTCCGACGCTCACCTCGGTGATCTCCGACGTGTATATCGGAAGTCCGTCCGCTCCGATAAGGAAAGTTGGCTCTCCTGTTGGTTCGGTTTGTGGATTGCCGCCCAAATGCGACGAGGTATTCACATTCAATTGGACATCGCTTTGCTGCACGGTACTTTGGGAGCTGTCACTGCCCGTATCGGCAGCGGAGCAGCCCGTCAACACCACCACTAGCGCTGCCGTAAAGGCCGCAAATGACTTTTTTAAAATTATTTTCAAAGCATACACCTCACAGTATTTTCAGCTTGACGAAAATCGCTGTCAGCGCTGCCGATATCACACCGACAACAGCGATCCCGACAGAAGTCAAAAAATAAAACATTGAATAAAGATAAAAAAGGGAGTGGTTCAGATAAATTATCAGCGAAATAAGCGGCGATGGCGCAAACGCGCACAGAATGGTCAAGCAGATAGGGAGGGTGTCATGCTCTTTGCGGCTTCCCAACCAGAGCAAAATACCTTCACCTATGATCGCCATTCCAACAAATACGGGGCCGGCAAACGCATTGCAGAAAAACACGAGAATATTCAGTGCTGATAACAGCGCGATTATTGCTGCCGCCTCAAGCGTCAGCAGCAGCGCAGAGACAGCTTTGCTTTTTTGGTTCATATGTCACTCCTCTTTGTTATCGTTGAAGAAGGTGTCAATGTTAGCGATATTGGGATCGGATGGAATCTGCCACTCCGGTTTTGGAGCTTTTAAAGCGATGATCGTCCCGATTATCGTCAGCGCAAGCTGAGAAAGGAAAGCAAAGAGTCCTATAACCAAGAACCCCAGCGCGCCATAGCCGCCGTTGGTTTCGGTATCCTTCATATTACCGCAAATCAAGCATAGTATAAACGATGCGGCAAGTCCCGGGACATAGGCGAACAAAATGAATAAAAAGCGGTTCAGGTCGGGAAATTCCGATATCCTTTTCCCTTCGATGGCGCGGGCGATGAAAATTGCCACGATAACCGAGTACACTATGCCAATATACGGAACAAGAAATCCCACTGATATGATCAGTGTCTCAAGCGGCGTTAACAGAAACAGATTAATTGATGTTTTGACTATTTCCTTCATACTTAGCGCTCCTTGCAAAAGACCCGACCGGTTGAAGTAATATCGTAAAAAGTATATAACCTCTAAAAGCGGCGCAACCGAAACGGTCGCGCCGCAGATCAGATATTATCAGTTAAGCAGTGCCTGCTCTGTCGCTGCATCGAACAGGTGGATCTTGTTCGGGTCAAGCGCCAGTCTGATGGTGTCCTGAGGACGTGCCGTGCATCTCGGAGAAACGCGTGCCGTAAGCGGGATACCCTGGCAGGTAAGATAGAGGAAGGTCTCTGCGCCAAGCATTTCGGTAACATCGACGGTAGCCTCAATAATGCCCGTTCTCGCGGTGGAGAGGAACATTTCCTCATCGTGGATATTCTCGGGACGGATTCCGAGGATGACTTCCTTGTTGACATAGTACTTGAGAGCGTCGGCGTCAGCCTTTGCGGAGGGCAGTTCAACGTAGTACTTGGTATCCTTGCCGAACTCAACGCTGTACTTACCGTTTGCCTCGATGAGCTTTCCGTCGATGAAGTTCATCATCGGAGAGCCGATAAAGCCTGCAACAAACTTGTTGATGGGGTTGTCGTACAGATTGATAGGAGAATCTATCTGCTGAACGAAGCCATCCTTCATAACTACGATTCTGTCGCCCATCGTCATAGCCTCGGTCTGATCGTGCGTTACATAGATGAACGTAGTACCGAGCTTCTTGTGCAGCTTGGCGATCTCGGTTCTCATCTGAGCGCGGAGCTTTGCGTCAAGGTTGGAAAGCGGCTCGTCGAGCAGGAATACCTGCGGATCGCGGACGATAGCACGTCCGAGCGCTACACGCTGTCTCTGACCGCCGGAGAGCGCCTTGGGCTTTCTGTCAAGGAGGTGGGAGATGTCAAGGATCTTTGCGGCTTCTTCAACAAGTTTTTTGATCTCGTCCTTGGGAACCTTACGGAGTTTAAGACCGAACGCTATGTTGTCGAAGATCGTCATATGCGGATACAGAGCGTAGTTCTGGAAAACCATCGCGATATCTCTGTCTCTGGGGGCAACATCGTTTACCAGTCTGTCACCGATAAACAGCTCGCCCTCGGAGATCTCCTCCAGACCCGCGATCATACGGAGAGTGGTGGATTTTCCGCAGCCCGAAGGGCCGACAAGCACGATAAACTCTTTGTCCTTGATATTAATGTTAAAGTCCGTAACAGCAGTTACGCCGCCCGGATAGCGTTTGTAAATTCCTCTAGCCGATAAACTTGCCATTTGAAAAACCTCCTGATAATCTAACGATTGTTCGGACAGACCGCATATCCGCAGAAAGTCCCGCAAATTACTTGCTAATAATATAATACCAAAACATTGGTAAAAAATAAAGAGCCTAAACTAACAAATATTTTCCGATTCCTTTATATACTTTCACCAACAATTACAAATTTCTTCCGGAAAAAGTGTGATTTGATTGGCACTTTGCACAAAAAAAACGGCAAAAATTCTTTGAGCATAATGATAAAACAGAATTTTTGTAACTTCTCACAAAGAAAGGCAGTACATTTTGTCTAATTTAGCACAATATATTGTGTTTTCGCACAAAAGCAACACAAATTGACATAACTCCATGTCAAAAATGGAATATCATATAAGGTTATTGAATAGACTGTATGGACAAATTAACGAAAATGGAGGGATCGTTATGGCGGGAAGAAGGGCGCGTTCCGGAAAGACAGTGATATTCGGGGTGCTGTTTTTGCTGCTCGCGGCGGTGTGGTGCGTGTTCAGACTGGCGGTAAAGCCGAAGCTCGGGATTCCGGGCGCAACCAACGCGGAGCGTGTGGCGTATATAGAATCGTTCGGATGGGAAGCGTCAACGGTGCCGACGAATGTGGAGGAGATACGTATTCCCGCGCGTTTTGACGAAGCGTATGAGCAGTACAACGCTCTCCAGAAGGAGCAGGGCTTTGATCTTAAGAAGTACTGTGCTGTCGACGCGTGCAAGTATACATATAGTATAAAGAATTACGGCGGCGCAGATCCCGTCGTTCCGATAAACGCTAATATTATAGTGGCGGACGGAAAGATCATCGGCGCGGATATTTCCTCAGCTGAGGCAAACGGCTTTGTGGCAGCATTGGCGAAAAAGTAGCGCACAAGCTAAGATCAATCTTCTTAACATTGACAGCTCGACCGCGCCGTGTAAACGGCGCGGTCGAGCTGTCAAGAGGAAACCTTGATCTCAGCGATAAATTGGAGGTTAATACTGCCTGTTATATTCGAGTTCGTTCAGATTATACGGCATAAATTCTTACAACTGCCGAAAACGCGAATAAAATTGTGGTTGACATTTTTGGAATACTATGGTATCATTAAAAATAAAGACAAATGTTGTCATTTTTTATAATAATTAGAAAGGAGATCATTATGGAATTACCATTTCAAATTGACTTATCGGGGGAAGTCGCGGTCGTAACCGGAGGCAGCGGCGTTATAGGCGGTATGTTCTGCAAGGCGCTGGCATTGTGCGGCGCCAGAGTCGCGATTTTGGGAAGAAAAGCGGAAAACGGAGACCCCATAAAGGCGGAAATTGAAGCTTCGGGCGGCGAGGCGATCACAGTCGCGGCTGATGTGATGAACAAGGAGAGCCTGGAAAATGCCAGGCAGGAGATCCTGAACAAGTGGGGCAAGATCAACATTCTGGTGAACTGTGCCGGCGGTGCTGTAAAGAGCGCGGAGATCCCACAGGATCAATATGCCGATATTGAGGGAGAGATGCTCAATTTCTTTACAACGGATATGGAAAATATACGCAAGGAATTGGATCTCAATCTGTACGGAACAATATTGCCCACACAGATCTTCGGCTCGGATATGGTAGGTCAGGAAAACGCGAATATCATCAATATCTCGAGCATGGGCGCGTATGCTCCGCTGACGAGGATCCCCGGATATTCCGTCGCGAAAGCCGCGGTCACAAACTTTACCGAATGGGCAGCCAACTATTTCGCAAAGAGCGGGATCCGCGTCAACGCGATAGCGCCGGGCTTCTTCCAGACCACACAGAACCATGCTCTGCACTTCAATCCGGACGGAACTCCCACACCCAGAAGCAAAAAGATAATTGACAGCACACCTATGGGTAAATACGGTGCTCCCGAGGATCTTATCGGCGCGCTTCTGTTTTTGGTCAGCCCAAAAGGAAGCAGCTTTGTAACAGGTGTTGTTCTTCCGGTGGACGGCGGATTCCATTGCTATCTGGGTGTATAAAATTTCCTGTATAATAAAGCGACCTCGCCGTGTACATGGCGAGGTCGAATTGTTAGGATGAATTGATATGTGGCAGGGTTGATCTTCCCGGTAAATCAGAATTTAGCCGGGAGTGATAGAATTCAAAACAAACACATGATGCCGAACATCAAAAATACAAACACATGATACCGAACATCAAAAATCCGATGGACAAAACAATATGCACCTTACAGTACGCTACCGCCTCACGCAGTGAATAGTTATGAAAAAAACGCGCACGAATATCCCGATCACGGCGGGCAAAAGCATACCGGGTATCACCAAGTCGTTCGGCAAAAAATCAATTTCCATTATCAAAAAGAACAAGCCCCAAAAAACACCGAGCAGTACAAGCGTTTTCCATTCCGATATGCTGCTTCTGAATTCGGATGTATTTCTCCCGGCTATTTCCCGGGCGAAGATCTCTGCCACAATTTTTTCGGGATCCTGATGGCTTTCGTATCGTTTCGGCGATCCGGAAGGGGATATGTCTGCGCCCGGCATAAGCTGTTCCGGCTTTGGCAGTGTACTATCAACACTTTCGCGGTCGTTTTCATCCTTCACAAATACCGTCACCTCTTAAATAACAAATATATTCCGATTTGTCTGTATGTTTCTCGACAACAATATTATACCACAACGCACAAAGAATGTCAATTGCAGAAAATCTGCTGCTGTTCACTGACAAAGACCGCGCCGTGTACACGGCGCGGTCGAACTGTTAAGAGGAGCTTTGATTTCAGCGATAAACAGTAATTTAATGCTGTCTGTTATATTCAGCTATTACCATTCTTTATCCTGATATGGAGTATCTTCCACGCCTTCTGCGCGAAGTTTAGCAACCATTCTGTCCAACGTGCCTTTCCACATCTTCTTAAACCATTTTGTATTTCCAAACAGCTTTACTATGGTAGGGCTTATAGCATAATAAATATGTATAAATAACAGACCGTACCACGTTGCAGCAAGAGTGTAGTCTCTGTACCGACGCAAAGTCCATACCTCAGGGCAATTATATGAGCCGTAAACACAAGTCGCAACATAACAGCCGGCTGTCCTTGGTGCTTTATATGAAGGATCGTATTTCTTAATCTTATCGTTGTACTCTTTGATAAGATTTTTATTTGCCTTCTTATTTAATAAATTAGGAAACAATGTGTTGTGCTGACGGACACCAAGCTTCCAACAAACGGCAGCTATATCACCATACTCATCGCCAAATATTTGAACAATATAATTTCCTCCATTGTAAACGATATCCCTTGCGGCAGCGCAATTATTACCATATTCCTGAATATGTTTTCCCTTGATCCGCGCATCTATTCCATCAAAGTGACTTTTATACGCATTGAAAAGCATATTGGATATGACAATAAGCTTCGCAGCAACTTCATCTATTGCCTTTCTGCGCTCTTCGGAATCGGCAACATTTTCCTTGATAAGGTTAAATACCGTATTTTCGCAATTGCTTATGCGAGTTGAAGCAACACCTATCTCACCGATTTTGCAGTTCATTGACTGGTAGTAGGTTGTGTAAAAATTAGCTTCCCAACTCGAAGGATCCTTAACAATAATTTGCTCATAATATTTTTGGGCATTTTCACTATTGTTATCGTTCTTTGCGCGACGTGCAAGTTGATACAGATTCTGAAGCTCAACACTGTTGTCGACTCTGACTGTGCTTCCTGATACGTCAACAGTGCCCTCGATCATCATCTTTCTTGCCTCTTCAACCGAATATTTGGTGCCGCACATTTGGCATACATAGCAGCCGTCCTGCTTGATCACATCATTGCTTCCGCACATCTCACAAACTAAAACGTTCATTAAATAATTCCTCCGTTATTATAATACGATTAGGTGAACAAAGAAGTTCAGATCCTTAATTGCTTCCATAAAATCCCAACCCGTAAAGATTCACTTGATAATAAGCAGTTCATGCTACAGATATATGAATTTATATGGCAACTATATTATACCACAACTTTTTTCAAAAGTCAAGTTATAATTAACTGTAGTAGATTATCAATTTACTTGCATCTGTTATAATTAAATAGGGTGATAATCATGATTTTTGGAATATATGAAAAAATCAAGGATCTTCGTGTTAATTCGGGAATGAATCAAGTTCAGCTTGCCAAAAGGCTTGGGATAACTAAAAGCGCCGTTAATTCCTGGGAAACGGGAACAAATTCACCATCACTGTTATATATTATAAAACTGGATAAAATTTTTCGAGTGAGTACGGA
>JAIEDJ010000212.1 GCA_029068025.1 Oscillospiraceae bacterium
GAAAAAACTGAACAGCCCCATAAGCTATGGCGTTGGATTTTTAACAAATGCAGAGACAGCACCCGAGATGGAAGCTGTCGTTGCTTTGACAAAAGACCAAGGTGCGGATTTTGCGCAGTTCAGACCGTTCACGGGAGATCTTCTGGACATTTCGGATGAATATTTGCAGCTGAAAGAAAAATATGAGAGCGCTGATTTTGCGGTTCGCGCGTCGGTTCAGAAATACCGCGAGATGAAAACCGGCGGGAGCCGTGACTATGACAAGTGCCGCGGAATGTTTTTTTCGACCGTTATCACTGCTGACGCTAAAGTTTTTGCTTGTCTGCATCATCGTCAAGAGGATGAGTTTTTTCTTGGACAGATCACCGATGAAACATCGCTTGAAGATATTTTCCGCAGCTCGCGCATACGTGAAGTTTATGAAAATACGGATTGCTCAAAGTGTCCGACAATGTGCAGAAACGATGTGTTTAACCGAACGCTGCATGAATACTCGCTTGATGTTACGCATAGCGAATTTTTATAACAGTGCTCTATAAGGGAAGTGTAGTCAAGCCAGTTACTTTAGATATGCAAAATAACAGTCTGATGAGCTGATGTTTTTATCGGGCGCTGCACATAGTATATAAAAATTAAGGAGAAATATATGTATTACAGACAACCCAGATACTTCGGCGATTTTCACTGCATCGGCGGCGCCTGCTCCTATTCCTGTTGTATCGGCTGGCGGATCGACTGGAAAGAGGAAGAGATAGACAAAGTAAAAAACGCTCCCGGATGTTCACAAGAGCTTAAAGAATTATGCGAAAGATCCTTTGAATATAATGAAGATGCTCAAAAATACGCTGTTGTTCTTGGAAAAGACGGCAGATGTCCGTTTCTCACGGAGGACAATTTTTGTAAGATACAACGCGAGCTGGGCGCGGAATATCTTTCACATATCTGCTCCTTCTATCCCAGAGATCATCTTGTGATCGGATCCGCCGTATACAGATGCTGTCATATGTCCTGCGCGGAAGTGATGAAAAAGCTACTTAATGATGAGAAAAGCATGGACATGGTAAATGTGGGCGTAAGAGTTACGGAAAACGCTCAAGTCGGCATATTGGATAATCCAATAAGTGTTGCCGGACACCCCGAGCTAAAATACGGAGCCGAGATCAGGGAGTTCTTCTATGAAATAATAGCGGACAAAAGGAATACCCTTGAGACCTCGATCATACTTGGAGCGCTGGCGGCGCAGTCGCTTACAAAATTAGTCAGCGCGAAACAATATGACAGGATCCCAGAGGCGATAAAGTCACTGAAAGCACAGATGCGCAACGGCGCGCAGCTCAGATCTATAGAAAACATTCAGCCAAATTACAATATAAAGCTGGGGATCGTAGATAAAGTGCTTCGCGAATTTTTTACATCGTCTGTAATAGTTTCACTTTCCGATAACGACGGGAAACCGAACATAGATATTTACAAACGCGCCGAGTATCTTCTTGAAAAGGAATTTGAAAGCCATTCCTTTGCATGGCGGAATATGATGCTCAATTTGCTGCTGGAGCTTAATGTTCCGTTCAAGCTCGTAGACAATACGTTTTTTGAAAACTACAGTATTTATGTAATGTGTTACGCGTTTATACGACATAACGCTTTAACAATAATGGCGTTTAACGACAGATTGAACGAGGACAAGCATATTAACGCGGAAAACGTTATAACGACCTTTAACGCGATACTTAGCCGCAGATTATGCCACAATTCCGAAAACTTGAAACGGATCTTGCTCAGGATGCAAAACCTTAATTTAACTTCCCCCGCCTACCTTGCGCTGCTTGTCAAGTGAGAGGCACGGAGATTGAAAAAGCACCTGACAAATCAAAAGCGATGTTATATAATAAAAGTGCCAAGAATGCAGAAGATATCCAAACTGCTGAACCAAAAGATTTTCCCCCGGAGGTCACGCTCCGGGGGAAAATCTTTTATGTATGATCCTTTTGTGGGCTCATTGCCGGATTACCTCTTGCTGTCGAGCCACCTGCACTGATCCTCGGGCTGTCTCCCGAGGATCAGGCGTTTTTGGCTTTGCCCTGCCC
>JAIEDJ010000213.1 GCA_029068025.1 Oscillospiraceae bacterium
GAATTGTATGGGTCTGTTTTATAAAAACGAGGTCGCGGGCAGCGGCGTTTCAAAGGATCGGTCGGGAGAACGCTCGTTTTCCGGGTATTGGAGGCTGCTGTTCAGGAAATCCGGCACGATATTAAAGATCAATTTTGTGTATTTTCTGTTTTGTCTGCCCGTTGTGACGTTCGGCCCCGCAACTGCCGCTATGACCGCGATGATGAGGAACATTTATCTGGAGCGGCCGCAGTTTATATTTCACGATTTCTTTAAGCTGTTTAAGGAGAACTTTAAAAAGTCGCTGTTTATCGGTATTCTGGACGTTGCGGCGATGGTTTCGACATATCTGCTGCTGACTGTTTTCCTGAGTGATCCCGAAACGGAGTCCGCAGAGAAAGTGTGGATATATGTCTGCTTTGGATTGGAGGCGCTGTTCGCTCTCGCGAATTTCTACATCTATCAGCAGATCGCGGCGTTGGATCTTCCGCTCGGGTCGATAGTGAAAAATTCGCTGATATTGATGTGTGTGAACCTGAAGGGGTTTATCGTGTTGGTGCTGTTTGCGGGGTACGGGTCTCTGGTGTGGAGCTTCCCGCTGATCGCGCTGATCGCCGCGCCGTTTTTTCCTTTGGCGTGGCTGGGATATACGGCGGTGTTCTGCTGTTATCCGACACTGCAAAAGCATTTGATCAATCCGTATTATGAGCGCACGGGAGAAAAGAATCCCGAGATCATAGAAACGGACGAGGAAAAGGCGCTGTTCAGAGACAGCGGCGGAAGCGACCGTCCGATAGATGTCAGCAAAGAAACACGCGGAAAAAAGGTCATCAAGTGATGAGTTAATAAAATCGAAATGAGGTCGGTTTAAAATGAGTGCAAGGATCATTGTCGGAACGCAGTGGGGCGATGAGGGCAAGGGCAAGGTCATTGATATCATGGCTGCAAAGGCGGATCTTGTCGTCCGTTCGAGCGGCGGAAACAATGCCGGACATACCGTCGTTCACGGCGATCAGGTGTATAAGCTTCATCTGCTGCCGTCGGGTATTCTTTATCCTGAGACCGTCTGCCTTATCGGCAGCGGCGTGGTGGTGGATCCCGGCGTGCTGCTTGAGGAGATCTCCGAGATGAACAAGCGCGGGGTGAGCTGCGACAATCTCCGTATCGACGCGAGAGCAGATATTATTATGCCGTGGCACCGCGAGCTGGATAAGCTCGAGGAGGAGTTCAAGGCTCGTCAGACGGGTGTGAACGTCGGAACCACCGGGCGCGGCATCGGTCCGTGCTATGCAGACAAGGCAGACCGCGTGGGAATCCGTATGTATGATCTTGTTTATCCGGAATGTCTGAAAAAGCTCGTGAAGAACACAGGCGAGATCAAGAATCTTACGATCGAGAAGGTATACGGCGGCAAGGCATTTGATCTTGACGCGGTATTTGAGGAATACAAGGCGTATGGCGAGAAGCTCGCGAAATATATGGCGGACGGCTCTGTCATCACATTTGAGGCGCACAAGGCGGGCAAGGAGATCTTGTTTGAGGGCGCGCAGGCGACGCTGCTCGACATCGACTTCGGAACATATCCGTTTGTTACATCGTCCCATCCGATAGCGGGCGGCGCGTGTGTCGGCACGGGAGTTGGCCCCAAGATCATTGACGAGGTCATCGGCGTTGGAAAGAGCTACACCACGCGCGTGGGAAACGGTCCGTTTCCGACGGAGCTTAACGACGACATGGGCGTTCTTATCCGCGAGCGCGGCAAGGAGTACGGCGTTACTACCGGCCGTCCGCGCAGAACGGGTTGGTTCGATGCGGTGATCATGCGGCACGCGGTCCGTGTAAACGGACTGACCGCCATAGCGATAAACAAGTTCGACACGCTGGCTGACATAGGCACGCTGAAAGTCTGCACGGCTTATGAGAAGTCGGACGGAACGGTGCTGAAGGATTTCCCCGTGACGCTGGAGGAGCTTGCCGACTGCAAGCCGATCTATGAGGAGATAGAAGGCTATGAGGGCGATCTGTCGAAGTGCAGGAGCTTTGACGAGCTGCCCGAAAAGTGCCGCGCGTACATTTCGCGTCTGGAGGAGCTGTGCGGCTGTCCGATCACGATCCTCGGCGTTGGCCCGGGACGCGATCAGGTTATATTCCGCTGATGAAGGCCGTTTTCATCGGCGATGTTGTCGGAAGTATCGGCTGCGCGGCTCTGGCGAAGGCGCTGCCCGGGATAAAGCGCGAATACGGCGCGGATATAGTGATAGTCAACGGCGAAAACAGCGCCGACGCTAACGGTATCAGCTCGGATTCCGCGGGCGAGATATTCGGCGCGGGCGCGGACGTTATAAC
>JAIEDJ010000214.1 GCA_029068025.1 Oscillospiraceae bacterium
CCGAAATACCGTGTCACTACACACACGATATCGGTCAGCCCCTCCTTGCGCAGCACCTCATAGATCGGAACGCCCGCCGTGCCACCCGGCTCTCCGTCGTCCGAGTGACGCGCAATGGAGTTCTCCCGCAGAATATACGCGTAACAGTTGTGCGTTGCCTTGCGGTGCATAGCGCGTATCTCGTTTATGAACGCGACCGCCTCGTCTTCGGTGGACACAGGCGCAAGATATCCGATAAACTCTGACTTTTTTTCAACAAACCGCGCTTCACAGCGCTCTGAGATAGTTTTATATTCCAAAATATTCTTCCTTTTCTATGTTGACGAAGGGCAATTGATTTAAAAGAATTTCAAAATTCTCAATTGGCGGTGTTTTGCGCGCAGCGCATAATACGGTCAATTGAGAACCGGTCGAAAAAATTTTTTTAGTTTTTGTTAAAATTTTTTCGACTCTTTTTGAAATTCACTGTTCTAAACAGCGTTGATCTTGGCTTTTTCTACAGACCGCCTCTCTGTTATGACTTTTTTCGTGCCCGATGACAACAAAAACTCACGCATAATAAATACGCGTGAGTTTCGTTTTTGAGAACTAAAAGCCTGCCGCATATCGAAAATTATCGATAGCTCTCTATCCCGGTCACTTGTCCAGGTTATAGCGCTTCTTAAATCTGTCAACGCGTCCGCCGCTGTCAACCAGCTTCTGCTTACCGGTATAGAACGGGTGGCACTTAGAGCAGATCTCCACCTTGATGTCCTTCTTAGTAGAACGTGTTTCGATCACGTTGCCGCAAGCACACTTGATGGTAGTCGCCTCGTATGCGGGATGGATTCCCTCTTTCATGATTGTCACCTCAATCCGTAATTACATAATCATACTATAAGATTATAACACTTTGACAGCGTAATGTCAAGGGGTTTTTAAAAAAATTTTAAAAAAATTAAAAATCGGGCATATCACGCCGTGATACGCCCGATTTAATTTTAATGATTAAAAACCGAGGATCTTTGTGAAATCCGCGGCAAGCTTGCCCTGGAGCGCCACAGCCTCGTCCTTGGTCTTGCCCTTGGTGGTGTAGTAAGCCTTGATCTTGGGCTCGGTGCCGGACGGTCTGATGATAACGCTTGCATCGTCCTCGAGAGAGAACGTGATAACATCGGACTTCGGCAGCGTGATCGGAGTAACAGCGCCCTCTGCGGTGGTAGTGGTGCTCTTTACGTAGTCGGTAACAGCAGTAACCTTCAAGCCGCCGATCTCCTTGATGGAAGCGTTGTGCAGGCTGTCCATGATCTCCTTCATGCGCTGCATACCGGAAGCGCCCTCGCAGGTGAAGTTGTCAACCTTGTTGTAATATACGCCGTACTCGTCGTACAGTCTCTTGCGCGCCTCGATAAGCGAAATTCCCTTGGTGCGGTAGTATGCAGCCATTTCGCAGATGAGCATGGAAGCAACAACAGCGTCCTTATCGCGAACATGACCGCCTGCCAGATAGCCGTAGCTCTCTTCAAAGCCGAAGATGTAGCGCTCTTCCTCGCCGGCAGCCTCGAGAATACCGATCTGTTCGCCGATGAACTTAAATCCGGTGAGAACTTCGCGCAGCTCCACGCCGTACTTCTTGCTGATAGCCTTTGTGATGTCGCTGGTAACGATAGTCTTAACGGCAACGGGGTTCTTCGGCATTTTGCCGAGCGCGGTGCGCTCCTTGCAGATGTATTCGAGCAGCAGCGCGCCTGTCTCGTTTCCGGTGAACAGCTCGTAGTGATCTCCGTCGGGAACCGCGATACCAACACGGTCGCAGTCCGGGTCAGTAGCAAGCATAAGGTCGGGCTTTACGGTATCGCAGAGCTTAAGTCCGACAGCCAGCGCCTCGCGGATCTCGGGGTTCGGGAACGGACAAGTCGGGAAGTTTCCGTCGGGGTTCTCCTGCTCGGGAACCACAATAACGTCCTTTACGCCGATCTCGCTGAGAATGCGGCGAACGGGCTTGTTGCCCGTACCGTTGAGCGGAGAATATACGACCTTCAGATTGCTTCCCGGAACAAGGTCGCTGTGAAGGCTCTGAACGCGAACCTTCGCGATGTATTCGTCAATGCACTTGTCGTCGATGTAGATGATCTTGCCGTCAGCGACTGCCTGCTTAAAGTCAACAGTCTTGATACCGTTAAAGAGGTCGATCTTATTGATCTTGGAGAGCACGATATCGGCAGCCTCAAGGGTGAGCTGACAGCCGTCGGAGCCGTAAACCTTGTAGCCGTTGTACTTAGCGGGATTATGAGATGCGGTAACAACGATACCCGCGCCGCACTTGTAGTAACGAACCGCCCATGACAGCATGGGAGTAGGCATAAGCTCCTTATAAATATAGACCTTGATCCCGTTAGCCGCAAGGATAGCCGCCGCGGTCTCCGCGAAATATGTAGACTTGATGCGGCTGTCGTAACCGATAGCAACGGTCTTCTCAACGCCGTTTTCGAGAATGTACTCCGCCAGACCCTGTGTAGCTCGTCCTACCGTGTAGTAGTTCATGCGGTTGGTACCCGCGCCGATAACGCCGCGAAGTCCCGCGGTACCGAATTCGAGATCACGGTAGAAGCGGTCGTTCTTGCCGTCCTCATCGCTTGCGATCCCCTTAAGCTCGGGGATCAGATCGGGATCGGCGGTCGCCTTCTCCAACCAGAGATCATACATCTTCTGAATATCTGCCATAACAAAGTGCCCTCCTTGAAATACAAAAATTTAGATATTTTGATTATACCATATTTTTTTGAAAATTTCAAGTATTTTTTGTTATTAATCACAAAAATTTTAACAGATTATGTTGAACTTTCGGCAATATGATAAAAAACTCATAACTTATACGATTTACGGAACGTTTCCTAGCTTAAATATTGCGGCACCTTTGTTTGAAAACAAAGTGCCGCGAGCCTGTAGATAAACACCTATCGGGGAGAGGGGGAGAGAATTGCGGGTGACTCCCCGCCGGGGAGATGTCACCAAA
>JAIEDJ010000215.1 GCA_029068025.1 Oscillospiraceae bacterium
TTGCTGAAATGAGCGACTTGAGACGGCTTTGCGAGCTGTACAAGGAGCTTCACGCTTATCACGTTAAATTAAAGCCCGAAAAATTCCGTATGCCGAACAGTGATGGATTTTTCACCGATACGATGACTGATTTTCTGAACAGCAGCGAATGGATAACGCTCGTTCACGAGGAAAACGGGATCATTGACGCATACGTGATATTCAAGGCTTTCGATTCCGACACGCCGGACGAGGTGCCGAGGCGGGTATGCTATATTACGCATTTCACTGTAACGAAAAACTCACGGCGGCAGGGCATAGGCAGAGAGCTTATGGACAAGGTGTGCGAGCTTGCGAAGTCCGTCAAATGCGATGTGCTGCGGCTTGGCGTGAACGCGCTCAACACGGACGCTATCGCGTTTGACAAGGCAACGGGCTTTGAATATGCCACCATAGCAATGGAGAAGCCGCTGTAAAATCGGTTTTAAATCTTGCTCAATAAATAGCAAGTCAGCAATTTGCAAGGTTCGCGGATTGCATTTAAAATTAAGAAAGGAAATTTAAATTATGGAATTATATGACGAACTTATAGCGCGCGGACTTATCGCGCAGGTTACCAGCGAGGACGAGATCCGCAAAATGATCAACGCGGGCAAGGCTACATTTTATATCGGCTTTGACCCGACGGCGGATTCTCTGCACGTGGGTCACTTTATGGCGCTCTGCCTTATGAAGCGGCTACAGATGGCGGGCAACAAGCCCATTGCCCTTCTCGGCGGCGGCACCGGAATGATCGGCGACCCCTCCGGCAAGAGCGATATGCGCAAAATGCTCACCAAAGAGGATATTGATCACAACATTGCGTGCTTTAAGAAGCAGATGAGCCGCTTTATCGACTTTTCGGACGACAAGGCGATCATGGTAAACAACGCGGATTGGCTGCTGGATCTGAATTATATCGAGGTGCTCCGCGAGGTCGGCGCATTCTTCTCCGTAAACAAAATGCTGACGTTCGAGTGCTACAAGCAGCGCATGGAGCGCGGACTTACGTTCCTCGAGTTCAACTATATGATAATGCAGAGCTACGACTTCTATATGCTCTATCAGAAGTACGGCTGCAATATGCAGTTCGGCGGCGACGATCAGTGGGCGAATATGCTCGGCGGCACGGAGCTTATCCGCAAGAAGCTCGGCAAGGACGCGCACGCGATGACCATCACGCTGCTGCTCAACTCCGAGGGAAAGAAAATGGGCAAGACCGAAAAAGGCGCGGTGTGGCTTGATCCCGAGAAGACCTCGCCGTTTGAGTTCTTCCAGTACTGGCGCAACGTCGGAGACGCGGACGTTATCAAGTGCCTGTATATGCTGACATTCCTGCCGGTTGAACAGATCAAGGAGATGGAGAAGTGGGAAGGCTCGGAGCTTAACAAGGCTAAGGAGATTCTCGCATACGAGCTGACAAAGCTGGTTCACGGCGAGGAGGAAGCGAAGAAGGCGCTTGACGGTGCAAAGTCACTGTTCGGCGGCGCTGGAAACACCGACAATATGCCGACCGCTTCTGTTGAAACGGACGGCGGCAAGATCGGGATACTTGATCTGCTCGTAAACACCAAGCTCGCGCCGTCCAAGCGCGAGGCGCGGAATCTGATCTCGGGTAAGGGCATAGCGGTTGACGATGTTATCATCGAAGATCCGAACGCTGTGATTGAGATCGGCGAACAGATCATTCTCCGCAAGGGCAAGAAGGTCTTCCTCAAGGTAACAAAAGCGTAAAAATTTTCCGTTCTGTTTCCCCGTATGGGGGAACAGAACAAAATATAAAATAATGCTGCGGTGCCGGGGCAAGATCGCCCGGCACCGCAATATTTATTTTTTTAAAAATTTTTTGTAACGAAATCCGAAAAAAGAGCACTAATCATACAGAAGGGGGTGAAGCGTATGAACGGCTTGGACGAATTGTTTTCGGCTTACTATAAGGACATTTACCGCTATTTGTACAGTCTGTGCCGCGACGCTTCGCTCTCGGAGGATCTGACAAGCGATGTGTTTCTGGAGGTCGTGAAGTCGATAAGCAGCTTCCGCGCGGAAAGTGACGTCAAGACGTGGCTGTTTTCGATAGCGCGCCATCGCTGGAACAAATATCTGCACAAGAAAAAGCGGACGATCCGGACGTCCGAGCTTTATGACCTGACCGAGCTTGAACATCCGAGCGGCGGCTCCGCGGAGAATGCCTTTCTTGACCGCGAGCTTGTCAAGCGGATCTACGAGATCATCGGCGAGGAAAAGGAACGTCCGCGAAACACCGCTCTTATGCGAATAGAAGGATATTCGTTCTACGAGATCGGAAAGTCTCTCGGAATATCGGAAAGCTCCGCGAGAGTAATGTTTTTCAGGACTAAAGAAAAGATCCTCAAAAAACTAAAGGAGGAGGGTTTTTATGATGAATGAGATAACCTGTGATATCTGTCGCGACCTTCTGCCGCTGGTAAAGGACGGCGTGGCAAGCGCGGACAGCGAGGCGGCGGTGCTTCGGCACACGCAGAGCTGCCCCGAATGCGCAAAGCTTCTCGGCGGAGAGCCGCTCGCGGCAGCGCAGCCGCCCGCGTCGCCGAAAGCTCTGCTCAAGGTAAAGAGATGGCTTATGTGGATATACGCGGCGCTTATGCTTCTCGGGATCTACTTCGGATTGAGCCTGACTGCGGGACACGATCCGTTTTACAACTGTCTTATCATGCCGATCGCGGGAGTTTTCGGTTACATGGCGTTTCGGTGGAGAGCGGTGTATATCATGCCCGCAGTGCTGGTAGTCGTGAGCTTTCTCGGCAACGCGCTGGGCTTTATCACTGTCGACGGGGTGCAGCGTATGGACGTTTCGGAGCTGATATCCTGGATAATAATCTATCTGCTGTTCGCGCTTGCCGGAATGATCATCGCGCTGCTGCTGCATTTCGCGTTTGGCAAAACCAATTCAAATACAAATTCGGAAAGAGGTGTCTGATATGACTGCAAGAGCATTTATTAATGATCACAGAAAGCCGCTGAGAGTGATCGCGGCAGTGGTCGCGTTCGCGATGATAGCCGTGCTGCTGGAGTTCGCCAACGAGCTGCTGGGAAATCCCGTATCGTACCTGATCGCGAAAAATAACGCGAAAAAATACGTTGAGGAAAAATACCCCGGCGCGGGCTATGTCATTGAGAGCGTGGACTATTCCTTCAAATTCAAGGACTATTTCGCACGCGCGGCAAAGCCCGGCAGCGAGGACTGCTATTTTACGGTATTCTACAATATGTTCGGAGAATTCCGCGGCGATAATTTCACAGTCCTTGTGGAAAACGGCGGCAACGTCGAAAGGCGGCTTGAGACGGGCTACCGCCAGCTTGCGGACAGCGTTCTTGAAAGCTCCGCGAATCCGTATAGAACAGAACGTGCGATACAGTTCGGAGAGCTGATATTTGAGTCCGATCCGGAAAAGCCCGAAAGCTATGATTTCGGACTGTCACGTGATATTCTTGTCCCGGACGGGCAGTACGATCTCGCAGAGCTCGGCGCGGAGGGCGGGCTTATCGTATTCAATGTTGACGTACAGGGAGAGGCAACTCCCGAAAAAGCCGCCGAGGTGCTGCTCAAGGTCAGGGAGATCATGGAACGCGGCGGAGTGCCGTTCTTCGCGATCGACCTTGCGCTGAAATCCCCGAGCGGAAACTATTATCTTGAAAACTTCCACCGCGCGGATATCTACGAAGACGGTCTTGCGGAGCGCGTAAGACAAAAGGGCATGACAACCGAAGAGTTTAACGCGCACGGTGAAGCTAAGTAATAAAAAACGGTGTTAAGCTCCTGCTTAACACCGTTTTTTTATCGTATATATGTCAGTCTGCCATTATCCATTTCGCAGACGGTATCGCACAGCACGTCGATGTCCTCTGCGGAGTGTGAAGCGATCAATATCGTTTTTCCCTGTGATTTAAGATCAAGCAGATACTGCCGCATATCCTTTACGCCGTCCTTGTCAAGACCGTTAAGCGGCTCGTCAAGGATCAGGATATCGGGATCCTCCATTATCGCTTGTGCAAGCCCCAAGCGCTGGCGCATACCGAGCGAATATTTTCCGACGTGCTTTTTATCGTCGGGATCCAAGCCTACTCGCTGTATCGCCGCGCGGACTTCCGGTTTGCCGATCTTTCTTCGGATCCGTGCGAGCTGCATTAAATTATTGTACGCTGAGAAATTCGGAAGAAATCCCGGAGTTTCGATGATCACACCTACATTTTCGGGAATATCCACGTCCTTGCCAACGCGCTTATCCCGAACGGTAATACTTCCCGAGGTCGGAGAGACCAAGCCGAGTATGCACTTCATCAGTAC
>JAIEDJ010000216.1 GCA_029068025.1 Oscillospiraceae bacterium
GCTTATACGGTGGTCGCCTTCGTGCTGTACGCGCTGGTGATACTTGCCATCGGGATCTGGTCGTTTAAGAAATCGAAGAATGTGTCGGACTACTTCCTCGGCGGACGCAAGCTGGGAAGCTGGACTACCGCGATCTCCGCGCAGGCTTCGGATATGAGCGGCTGGCTGCTGATGGGTCTGCCCGGTTCGGTTCTGGTGGGTGGTCTTACACAGAGCTGGATAGCCATCGGACTGTTTATCGGTACTTATCTCAACTGGCGCATATGCGCGTCAAGGCTTCGCAAGATGTCATATGCGGCGGGAGACGCTATCACGATCCCCGAATACTTCCAGAAGAGATTTTTCAACAACTCGCCCGTGGTTCGGCTGGTGTGCGCGATCATCATTTTCTTCTTTTTCCTTATCTATACCGCGTCCGCGTTCAGCGGCGGCGCTAAGCTGTTTAAATTCGTGTTCGGCATAGAGGACTACTCGCTCTCGCTGACGATCGGCGCGCTGATCATTATCTCGTATACGTTCCTCGGTGGATTTGTCGCGGTGTGCTGGACGGATCTTATCCAGGGTCTGCTGATGTTTGCGGCGCTGGTCATCGTGCCGATCGTGCTGCTGGTGAGAACGCCCGACATGGGAGCGGCGTTCAATAACGCGCTTTCAAACGGAATGATAAAGGACTACTACATGAGTTTTATCCATAATTCCGACGGCTCGCTTGCGCTTACGACTATTGTTTCGGGACTTGCATGGGGACTGGGATATTTCGGTATGCCGCATATTCTTGTGCGCTTTATGGCAATAAAGAGCAGCGATCTTATCAAAAAGTCACGCATTATCGCGACTGTGTGGGTGTTTGTTACGCTTGCGGCGGCTGTGTTGGTCGGCGTGTTCGGAATGATGTTCCTGAACTCGCCCGAAAACGCGGGGCTTCTCGCGGATTTCAACAAAATGGGCGACAGCGAGAGAATATTTATGTTCCTGTCCTCATCGCTGCTGCCCGCGCTTATTGCGGGCGTGGTTCTCTCGGCTATTCTGGCGGCGATCATGAGCACGGCGGATTCTCAGCTGCTGGTAACGTCCTCTGCCGTCACAAACGATATGTTCAAGCTGTTTAAGAAGAACGCAAGTGAAAAAACTCTGATGTGGATCTCGCGCGGCGCGGTCATACTTGTCGCGGTCATCGCATACGTTATCGCGCTTGACGAGAACAGCTCCGTTATGGGTCTGGTATCCTACGCGTGGGCAGGTCTCGGTGCGGCGTTCGGTCCCGCAATGCTGATGTCGCTGTTCTGGAAGAGAATGACCATTCAAGGCGCGGTCGCGGGCTTTATCGCGGGTGGCGCGTCGGTCATAATCTGGGAGAACGTTCCCGTACTGAGCGGAACAGGCGTTTACTCGCTGCTTCCCGCGTTCTTTATCGCAATGGCGGCTGTCGTGATCGTTTCGCTGATGACAAAGATCGACAAGAACAAGGTGGACGAGCTGTTCGCCAAAGCTGCCGGAACAGAGCTTGAGAAGTAAATAAAAGTACGACCGCCTTGCCGCGAATTTCGGCAAGGCGGTTTTATATATCATTCTCATCGGGATCAAACTCTTCGAAGCAGCTTTGACATATCCCTTTCAGATTCAGGGAGACTTCTTCTACCATATGTCCGTAGCGCTTGAATATGCGCTGTTCTATGCCGTTTGCCGCGTCGTCCTCAATGTCGAAGACCTTGCCGCATTTTGTGCAGAGCAGATGACAGTGCGGGTCGGTACGCGCGTCAAAACGATCCTTCGCGTTGTCGATGTGGATCTTTTTAAGCTGACCAAGCTCGGAAAGCAGATTCAGATTCCGATACACCGTACCCAGGCTCAGTTCCGGATTATCCTTTTTCAGCGCAGTGTAAACCTCGTCGGCGGTCGGGTGAACGGGGAAGTTCTTCACCTGATTGAAGATCATCTCGCGCTGCCGCGAATATTTTATTGACGGATTCAACGGCATACACCTCCCGATACGATAATCATTATTGAAATTATATCATATTTGCCTATAAAAGTCAATAGCGGCAGGAACATGACTGTTCGCTGCCGCTATTGTAAAGGAGGATTTAACTTTTAAAGTTTATTAAAGGATGATGCAGATCAGTCCGCCGCAGCCGTCGTTGATAATGCGCTGGATCGTTTCCTGGAGCTTCATCCGCGCGTCGGCGGGCATACGGTTGAGCTTGTTGTGCAGTCCTTCGTTCACAAGGTCGGACAGCGATTTTCCGAAGATGTTGCTCTCCCAGATCTTGGTCGGGTTTTCCTCGAAATCATTGAGGAGGTAGTTTATAAGCTCCTCGGACTGCTTTTCGCTGCCGACTATCGGATTGATCTCGGTGGTGATATTGGCGCTCATCATATGGATAGACGGTGCGGAGGCTTTCAGGCGCACGCCGTACTTGCCGCCCTGCTTTATGATCTCCGGCTCTTCCAATGTGAGTTCGTCCATCTGAGGAAGGACGATTCCGTAGCCGGTCGCCTCGACCTCCTCAAGAGCGTTTTTGACGCGCTCGTATTTGCGCTTGACGTTCGCAAGCTCTATCATACACGGCATAAGGTCGTTTTCGCTGTTAAGCTCAAGACCCGTCGCTTCTCCGAGTATCTTGTAGAACAGCTCGTTCTGGAGCGTTATGTCAATAATACCCGAACCCGTGCCGAGATCAAGCTCCTCGGCGAACGCGCGTTTTACATACTCGCACCCGCTGATCGCGTCGGCGGCGGTCTTGATGTCGTTGATCCCGACGATCTCCGCTGCCTGTGCTTTGATACAGCCGAAAACCTCTTTCTTGAGCCAATGCTCCTTTTCGAGCGCGGTGATCCATTTCGGCATACGGATCTTTACCTCGCGGACGGGGAATTTGAGCAATACGGCACCTAAGATCTCAAGGATCTTGTTTTCATCGAGGTCGACGC
>JAIEDJ010000217.1 GCA_029068025.1 Oscillospiraceae bacterium
ACTTCGTTCCGAGCGGCTGCAAGGCGAACTTGCCTGTAATGCAGTACACATTTGATCCCAAGAATAATTTCACACATTCGCAGATAATGGGAATGAGCAACAATCTTGTTTGGTGCAGCGAATATTTCGATATCGTCTGCGGTAATAAATCGGATACCTCGGCGGATCTTACGGGAATTCCCGAAAACGGCGATTTCGTAAAGTGTCAGATAACGCTTGACAAAATAAAAATGAATTCTATGGAACAGGGAACAATGTCAGTAAGAGCCGAAATCGCCGATCTGAAGCTGCTGTAACCGCAAAATAACACTCATACGTCTTTTAATTACAGGAGAAATCTCAATGAAAAACAAAATAATAATAATTCTTACGGCTGCTTTGACTATGTCGCTGTGTCTGACCGCATGCGCCCAAAGCGATAACAGCCATGAGAGCTTGCCAACAAGTTCGATGTCGGACGTGTCGAACGAGAGCAGCCTGTCATTTCAGGGCAGCACATCAGGCACAGGCGGAAATTCAGAGCCGCTGCCCGAAAACAATTTCCCCGAAAGCTTTACGGGGTATCTCGGCGAGACCTTGCACGGAGCAGATGCGGCTGAACAGCTTAACAGGACTGTAAAATTTGACAGCTTTACTTATCTGCGTTGGGCAGCACCCATTTTTGACAACACGCTGAAAACTCCCGATCTCATAAATTGGGATACCTACGATATGCCCAAATATGACGCTCTCTTCTCGCAAAAGCAAACAGATCCCGAGTGGTTCTCTGTAAAGCCGGGTGATGTGCTTGAAAACGGTCTTGTTGTTAAATCAGCAAGATGCGGTTTTGAAAAAATGGAATTCTTTGACGGTACAGAAGCTGTCATACAAACATAAAGCGAGGTCACATTTGAGAACTCTTTGACGCTTAGCGGGGTTCTGTATTGTAATCCGGAGCAGGATATGTATATCGGAAACGGCGAGTTGTTTTTCATTCCGGACTCGACCGCCAATTCCAACATTCCCGTTATAAACCGCCGCGAAAAATCAGGTGAATATTCTTTAAACAAATACATTTTTTCAAACGCCGCTTTTGTGTGCGATGGAATATATTATCGTGTCGACGATATAGACTCTGTTTCAGTAGATCTGAACGGAATAATAAAGCGGGGTGAGGCAAGCGAAGTGCGCGCCACTCTTGACAATATCAAACTTGTGAATGACGAAACCGGCGTTGTCCTTAGCGGTGCCTATGCGGACATCGTGTCAATTGAGAAGATCAATCTGATCATTTTGAGTGTGACGATCATTTGAGAGATCAATCAAAAACCCGTGCCTTATCGTGACGGAGGTTTTTGGTCGTACTTCAGGATCGTTCTTGACGGCAGTATATATCTTGTGAGGTCGTGTTTTAAAACTATCGCTATAGGGAGGTTTTCACTATGAAAAAAATATCTGTACTTTTCTTTTCCGCTGTAATTCTGTTCACACTTGCCGCTTTTATCCAAAACCGCTCCGAGAATGTCCCTACGGAAACGGGGTTTGTGGACTACGTGCCGGAATGACCGCGGCAGACCGCATACGCATATGACAAACAGGAAACGCCCGTGCAGCGCGGCGGCGCGGTACGGGCATTTTCGATAATATACATAGTCACGGCCGGGGGATCATTCCTCGAAGGAATCCTCCTCGTCGCGCTCGTTGAACAGCTCGCAGAGCTTTATCATCTCTTCCTCGGTGAAGGATACGCCCTTGCTCATTCTGGTATGATCGGGCGACCAGTCGCGGATATCGAACTTCGGGTCGCGGTCGTTCCAGCTTACCATATTAAGCTCGCGGGTCCAGCCCTTGGAGGTTTCCGATATAACGCCGAGTTCCTTAGTGATCTTAAAAGTAATATCTGCCATAACAAGTTCTCCTTTGATCGTTTATTATTCCGTCTTATGCTGCTTCGACGGTTTGGGTTCTTTTTTGCGCTTGACCTTAGTATTGTCGGCCTGGACGATATTGTCATACACCGCATAGTATTTCGGCGGAACTATTTTGTTGAGGTGCAGCTTTCCGAAAAACCAGCCCTTGAAGCTGATCTTTTCATAGATCTCGCTTAAGTAGTTGTTGATGTGGTTGCTGTCGCCCGAGCCTATAAGGAAATTCTGCATTCTGGACGGCGGCTCGTAGGTCACGACAAAGTCCACATCGTTGCCGATCTTCTCAAGGTTCGCCATTCCCTCGGCAAGCTCCTCGGCGTTCGGGATCTCACGCTGCCACCAGTTGACGCCTTCCTTAAGCTCATATGTGTCGTCGGTCTGACCGCCGCCGAACGCGAACACGGTCTTTTCGGCGATCTCGAAGACTTGTCCTCTCATAAGCTGGCGAAGTCTGCCGCTGATCTGGCGTGTCTTTCCGCCGCACCATTCGCTTACCTCGTATTTTTCCAGAAGATCGTAGTTGTCGTGGGAGCCTTCCACAAACAGGACGTTATACGGCAGCTTGCCGATCTTTTTGAGCAGCTTGCGTTCCTGCGGGGAGTCATCCCAGATAAATCCGAAATCTCCGCATATTATCAACGCGTCCTGCTTTTTCAGTTTTTTCAGCGCGGGATCCTTGAATCGCTTAAAATCCGCATGGGTGTCGCCGGTAATATAAATCATCAGTGTCCTCCATAGTGATTCCGCACAAAATATGCGAAAAAAGTGAAAAATATTACAAAATTCTTACAAATTGCAAAAAACTCTTTACTTTTTCCGTAAGAATTTGGTATAATATATTTGGGGAAGAGGGGATTTTTCCCTCTATAATAT
>JAIEDJ010000218.1 GCA_029068025.1 Oscillospiraceae bacterium
GAAAAAGTTTGTCGAATATCTGAAGTTTCTTCTTTGCGGAGGGGTTTTTGGCACGGCTAATGTTATCCCGGGCGTCAGCGGCGGCACTATGCTGGTGATTTTCGGGATCTTTGACAGGCTGACGGACTCGATCTCGGGGATAAGGAAGATATTCGCGAACTTCTGGTTTTTGTTTACGTTTGCGTTGGGCGCGGGCGGAGGTATCCTGCTGTCCGCAAAGGTGATAAACAAGCTGTTTGACGGATTTCCGATACAGACTAATTTGTTCTTTATCGGACTGATCGTCGGCGGGATACCGCTGATCTATAAGCTCGGAACGGCGGAGAAGAGGATAAAGCCGCTGTGCGCTGTGCCGTTTGTTATCGCGATGGCGGTCGTTATAGGGCTGACAGTTCTGGAGAAGATGAACATTTTTGAATTGGCTCCGGATGTTGTGGAGGGATTTGATTTTGTGATCTCTCTGAAGCTCATGGTATGCGCGGCTATTGCGGCAGTGACAATGATAATTCCCGGGATATCGGGTTCGTTTGTTATGATGCTGCTGGGAGTGTATCAGACGATAATCGGCGCGTTGGAGAGCTTTAACTTTTATGTAATAATCCCGTTTGCTATCGGGGCTATTATCGGAATAATCTTCGGAGCGAAGCTGATCTCGTTCCTGATAAAGAAGAACAAGCTGATGGTGTATTCGGCGCTGATGGGATTGGTGGTCGGATCGGTGTACGCGATATTGCCCGACGGGTTCGGGTTCAATCTGCAAAGCGGATATGGGTTTGCGTGCGCGTTGTTCGGAGTTCTGGCGGCGGTGCTGGTCGAAAAGCTTGGCGCAGCTGAAACGGAGTAACCCAGATGTATGATTTCATATATTCTCAAGGATGATGAATACGTCAGGGCTTTAAAAAGCTCTAATCCGTAATGAGGAACATAGCTATTGTGATTTGTTTGCGATTTTCAGAAGGATAAAAAAACTCCGCCGCTGTAAATGATTTGATCATCAGCAGCGGCGTTTTTTATATTCTGTTTTTGATTTTATCAAGCGCGCCCTTTTCAAGGCGGCTTACCTGCGCCTGACTTATCCCGATCTCCTTGGCGACCTCGACCTGCGTTTTTCCTCGGAAAAACCTTAAATTCAATATGCGCTTCTCGCGTTTCCCAAGTCCCGCTATCGCTTCCTTAAGCGAGATCTCGTTCAGCCAGTTCATATCGTCGTTGTGATCTCCAAGCTGATCCAATACATAAATGGTATCCCCGGATTCGGAGAATACGGGCTCATACAGCGATATAGGCTCGCTGATCGCTTCCAGCGCAATGACCACGTCCTGGCGTGCCGCGCCTATTGCTTTCGCTATATCTTCAATGCGCGGTTCACAGCCCTTTTCGGCGGTGAGCTTTTCCTTTGCCTGCATAGCCTTATACGCAAGATCTCTCATGGAACGGCTTACCCTAACAGGCGCGTTGTCGCGCAGATAGCGCCGCAGCTCTCCCATTATCATGGGTACGGCATATGTCGAAAACCGTACAGGCTGCGTTATGTCAAAGTTGTCTATTGCTTTGATAAGCCCGATACATCCGACCTGGAACAAGTCGTCAGCGCTCTCGCCGCGCCCCATAAAGCGCTGGATCACGCTCAGCACAAGCCGCAGATTTCCGCGGATAAGCTCCTCGCGGGCCGCCATATCGCCTTGCTTCACACGTTTAAGCAGCTCCATTTTTTCCGCTTCTTTGAGAACCTTTAGCTTTGATGTATTTACTCCGCTGATCTCGACTTTATTGTAGTACATACACGACCTCCGACTATTTAGGGTAATACCGTTAAACGGTACCGCCTTGAATGTACAAATATTATTGTCGGAAAAGCGGAGCGATATTCCGTAAAAATTGTGAAAAAAATTTGCTCCCGGAGTTTCTCCGAGAGCAAGCGATAGTTTATAATTTATTTTTCGGTGCAGCTTTTTCAGTTGCTGACCTTTTCAAGCTCCTCGCGGAGCTGCTTTATTATGCGCTTTTCAAGCCTTGAGATGTAGCTTTGGGAAATGCCGATCTCATCGGCTACCTCTTTCTGAGTTTTTTCTTTGCAGCCGTTCAGACCAAAGCGCATTTCCATAATTTTCTTCTCGCGCTCACCGAGATGATTCACCGCGTCATGAAGAAGCTGCTTCTCAACCTCTTCTTCAATGTGAGCGTTCACACAGTCGCTGTCGGTGCCGAGTACGTCGGACAGAAGAAGCTCGTTTCCGTCCCAATCGACGTTCAGCGGCTCGTCAATGGAGATGTCATAGCGGTACTGCGAGTATTTTCTCAGATACATAAGTATCTCGTTTTCAATGCAGCGTGAAGCGTAGGTCGCGAGCTTGATGTTCTTGTCCGTGCTGAAAGTATTTACCGCCTTGATCAGACCCACCGTTCCGATCGAAACAAGATCCTCAAGCCATATACCCGTGTTCTCGAATTTTTTCGCGATATACACGACAAGACGAAGATTATGTATAATCAGCGTGTCACGCGCCTTGTCGTAATCGGTCGCCATCAATTGAAACGCTGCTTCCTCTTCCTCCTTTGTGAGCGGGGCGGGGAGCTGTTCCGAGCCGTTTATGTAATGAACGTGGGCTTCATTTCGGAACAGCTTGTTAAAAGCGTTTTTTACTTGCAGTATCAATTGTTTCAGCATATCACAGTCCTCCGTTGTCGAACTGCGGTATGTAGGCAGTTCGTAATTATATACTTATTGTTTTGGGATCAAATATACAGTCTATATCATCTCCGAGTGGATTCTTTGATACTCCGATCACCGCGTCGGCGGCTTTTCCATCAATAGTCACGCTGTCCGCGCGGAAAATTGGCAGAAGCGATTCGGATGTGACCGTTTTGCAGGGGATAAGACGAATTCCTTCGGCGGCGTGTCCGTTAATGTAGTCATGAACGCACTGCGGAACGACAGTCCCCAGTTTGTCGGCGACGCAGATGATCACCGGCTTTCCGCTGAATATGTCGCGGAGCGAGTTTCCCGTGTCCGGGAGCCCTCGAAGGGTGATCTCGCTTCCGTCCTTGACGATCTTTACGGTGCGTATTTCGACACAGCGGATCCTTCTGTCGGACAGCAGCCTTATCAGGCGCGCAAGGCAGTACGCAGCAGCGGTGAAAGCGGCTATGGCGGCAAGGGGAATGTCAAAGCTGCACACGCCGTTTGAGAATACCATATTGTATGGTGCTGCAAACATCCACAGAGCCATCATGATTCCCGCGAAGGCGAAGCTCACGACAAGAAAGAACAGTGTACAGACCGCGAAATCGGAAGGCTTTTGTCTGCCAAACGCCGCGAATACCATAATCGCTCCAAGAGCTATCTTCTCCGCTACTACTATAAGAAACGGCAGCTCGGGGAGCAGTATCACCAAGGCTCCAAGTCCGCCGATCAGCGCCGCCAGAACAGCTCGTTTGGCGGTGATATTCCGTTTCAGGAACAGCGCTGTTGATCTTATCAAAAAGTAATTTATGTACATATTAAGTATAACCAGAACATCAGCGTATACGACCACCGGATCACCTCGCTTGTACAATTATTATAATTCAAAAGGACAAAAAAATATGCCGAAATCGGTTGTCGATTTCAGCATTTTTTTATTGAAATATATTGTTTTGATCGGAACGGGATCTAATTTCGGTTGAATTCCGCAAGTTCAAGACCTTCGTTTTTGTCCAGCGCCCACTTGATGTTCCACTC
>JAIEDJ010000219.1 GCA_029068025.1 Oscillospiraceae bacterium
GTACATCTGGACACAATTGACGCTTACACCGGCTCGGCAAGTCCTTTTGCGGATATAGTTCACCCCGACGACCGCGAGAAAGCGGAGAGGTTCCATTCCGATCTTACACCCGGAAGAAAAACCGTAGAGCTGCGAATGAGAAGGAGCCACGACGAAGAGTACTATTGGTGGAGGATCACCGTGGTACGTCACTTCACAGCGGACGGCAGACTCTCACGGCTCGTGGGCACGGCAACGAACATCAACGTTGAAAAAAACACTCAGATCGCGCTCAAGCAGGCAAACATCAATATAGACACGGCAATGAACAACCTTACCGTTGGGATCCTTGTGCTTGAGGTCTCGGATCAGGATAAGCCGCACGTTCTTTTCAGCAATGATATGTTCTGGAAAATAATCGGCAGAAAACGCGCTGACGGCGAGTTTTTCGATATCGTCCACAACGGGATTTCCGAGGAAGATCTCAAGCGCATATCCGAGGACGCGAAAAAAGGTTCGGCGCATATAGAATACCGCGCCGTGCGCGACGACGGCAAGACGGCATGGATCGACATAACGCTTGCTCCCACACAATTCACCGATGACCAGCGTACTTATATGGTGGTGTTGTCTGACATTACCGAACGCCGCGACAGAGAAGCGAGCATAGACGCTGTTATTCGAAGCTTTGAAAGCGGTGCCGCGCTTGTCTCAAGCAGCAACGGAAAGATCACCGCGGAGCTTGCGAATGATAAATTCTACAATATCCTCGGAGTACGGCGCGACAACGATCAGCGCATAGAGCAGATCGTTTCGGCGGTGCTGTCATCGGGGAATGACACGGTGGATCTGCGTATCAAGCGCGACGGAACCAAGAGCACGGTGCGCGTTCATGTGGAAAAAGCGGATTCTCAGAACGGAGCGGAAAAGCGCTTTGTCATCACGGTAAACGACGTTACGTTCAAGCGCGCGGAAATTAAGACACGCATATCCGAACGCATGAGCTACACAGCGGCGGGAGTTTATGATGATGTGTACGAGATAAATATCCGCGCAAGAACGATCAAGCTCGCGTATTCACGCCGTATACCAACCACAGCGAGCAACACAAAGCCGTTCCCGCTTTCGGCAACATTAAAGGAGTGGTCGGAAAAGGCTATCTACCCATCCGACGTTACAACGGCTACCAAGATATTCTTAGCGCCCCTGAACGATCCCGACTTCACTGACGCTTACTGCGAGATAAAGATGAAGGACGTTTACGGCGATGGCACGTATCACAGCTGTGGTATCTCTATGGTGCGCTCGGGCGCGGATTCCTGTATGATGTTCATGCGCCGCAGCACACAGACAAACGGCTCTTCCGGCAACACCGCAAACACGGAAAGGGATCGTATGTTCCGCACCATCACCGAGCATACCCGTCTGGCAGTAATAGAATACGACTGCTCGTCAAACCGCGCGGTCTGCTCGGAAAATATCGCGGATTATCATACTCCGGGAATGTCCGGGGACGGCATATGCACAAGCGGCGGGTTCAGCGGGATCTTTGAGATCCACCCCGAGGACAGACCCGCGTATAATGAATTTTTGAAGTCGCTCAACGAAGCCGAAGAAGACAAGGCGGTTTCCGTGCGTATGGAAACGGCGGAAGGAAATTACGAATGGCGCCGTCTTACGGCGTTCCTCAAGCGCGACAGCGTCAGAAACACCACACAGCTGATCATGGCGATAAGCCGCGTTGTCTCCGACATCAAGGCGCTGAAAAAAGCGAACGTATCCGATGATCTGCTCCGCAGAACCGTGCAGAATATCCCCGTCGGTATCGGAATATTCCGCATGGAAGGCAGCAGACCCGTGCCCGTTTATATCAGCGACAACGTGTATTCCCTTTACGGCATAGATCCCAACAGATCCGACGCTCCCGTGCTGCCCGCCGACAAGCTGTTCGAGGACGGCGGTCTGTTTGACGGCGCCGAGGGTGAGTATGCGCTGGAATCCTATCACGCAGACGGCTCGAAATTCTGGCTGAGCGTGAACTACCGCGTTATTGAGGAGCAGGGCGCGCTTATGCTGTACGCCGCGTTGTCCGACGTAAGCGAAAGAGTTGAGAGCTTACGGCACGAGGAAGCCGAGCAGCAGATGTATCAGGTCCTGCTTTCGGAAACCAGGACTATCCTGTTCGATTACAAGACCGCCTCGGGAGTGCTGACATATTTCAGCCACGACGGGAGCGAGCGTACCCGCGTTATCGAGGTGGAGGGACTGATCGAGGATCCTTCGGGCTTCACTCTGCTCGGAGACGCTGACCGCGTGAATTTCGTGCTAATGCTCGGCGAGCTTATATCCGAACCCGGGTCGGGAGAGCTGCCGGTGCGCATAGAAACGGACGGCTATCCCAGACGGTATAAGGTATTTATGAAGAGCGTGTGCGATTCTGACGGAAAGGTATACGAGGTCATCGGCAAGATCGAGGACGCGGAGGACGAGATGGCGCGTCTGGATAAGATTCGCGCAAAGGCAATGTACGACTCGCTGTGCGTCAGCGTATATAACAAGTCGACCACCGAAGAGCTTATCCGCACCGAATTAGATCAGAGCACAGGCGGTGCTCTGCTGATGATTGATATGGACGATTTCAAGCGTGTGAACGACACGCAGGGACATATATTCGGAGACGATCTGCTCAAGAAATTCGCGAGCACGGTCAAGGGCGTATTCCGTGATACGGATATTATCGGAAGATACGGCGGCGACGAGTTCTTCGTATTTATGCCGCACGTATCGGCGGCGCTTGCCGAAAAGAAGAGCGGTATCATTCTCGAACGCACTTTGAATATCGGAGATCCCGGGCTTGGCGGTATCAAGAGCAGCATAGGCGTTGCTGCGGTCACGCCCGAAAACCGCAGCTATCCGCAGCTTCTCAAGCAGGCGGACAGCGCACTGCACCAAGCCAAGAGCGGCGGCAAGAACCGCGTTGTCGTTTTCGATCCCGCCACGATGACCGAAGCTGTTTTCCGCACCGTAGAGCCGACCCGCTCCAACAGCTCGGGCTCAGCGAATATAGTTCTCAGCAGCAACCCGGGTTCGGCGGCGTCTACATTTATGCGCGTATTCAGCGCGCTTCACAGCAGCTCAAATATCGGAGACGGCATCCCGCAGGCGCTTGAGCTTATCGGAAAGACATACAATGTCAGCCGCGTTTACATCTTTGAGGACAGTGAGGACGGACAGTTCACCTCCAACACCTTCGAGTGGTGCAACAACGGCGTAACGTCCGAGAAGGCTTCTCTGCAGAACGTTTCCTACGAGCGCGATCTCAGCGGAAATTATCGGGACAATATGAACGACAGCGGTATTTTCTACTGTCATGACGTTTCGACGCTGGAGGACGTTGTGCAGCGCGAGGAATTCACGCGGCGCGGCATAAAGTCCGTGCTGCAGTGTCCGCTTACGGACAACGGCAGATACAAGGGCTTTATCGGCTTTGACGAATGTCGCGGCAACCGTTTCTGGACGCAGGATCAGATAGACTCGCTCGTGTTTCTGTCAAAGGTGCTGTCCACCTTCCTGATGAAGGAACGGCTCAAAAATCCGAATTGATCAATGTAAATAAAAAGCAGCCGCCGTGCTCCCGCACGGCGGCTATGCTTGTAGATAAACCTCTAAAACGTTGGTCTCGGCTGGTTTTAAAATGTTGACGAGGGGCTGTTGATTTGAAATTTCTCCTGCTCGTTTAAAATTCTCCTATAACTATTTAGATGAACTTCTCCGTGAATATCTCAATACGTTTGATCCAAAATCAGAAACCGTATATAGCGGAGAAGTTGATATGCGCAGCAACAGAGCTATTATAAAAGTGAATGAAGAAACGCTTTCACGCAAAACAAACGATCCGGATTCCCCTATTGTGTTTAAATTAGGTTCTCCTTATGACTTTTTCTTGGACTACAACACGGATCCCGATGATAGTACGGTTATACAGTATGGCATTAATAGCCCAATCAAACCGCTCAGCGAAGATGAACAATATGATATATTGGATCCGGTTGTCAATTCGCAAAAAACAGTCACAAATATAAGAGGTGGAGATGTTCTTGAAAACCGCGGTTATTTTGGCAGATCATACAAATTATCTTTCACAGCAGGGGTTGGCTGCATAACTCTACTGATGGGAGTAAAGGACTTGTTGCCAGCGGACATAATATGGAAACATTTGACTTTATCTATTTAGATGATACTCTGATTGGTTTTGCGTCATCTGTTCAATGTGGATCCGGAAACGGTGATTACTGTATCATTACATTAGGTGAAAATGTTACGGCAAATGGTGCAACACATTATTATGATAATGTAATTTGTTATAATCATAGTGTGTATGAACCTCAGATCGGAGATAAATTATTTAAAAGCACGCAGAAGAAAGGTTATGCGGAGCTTACAGTTATAGCCCATAATGTTACGAAGTACCCGGTGATCAATGGAGAGTATGTTGAAGTAAAGGGCTTGGTTAAAGCAAAAGTCACTTTGGGCGATGCAGGAAGTGGTGACAGTGGTGCCGGTGTGTATCACAACGCTAATAATAATTCCTTAAGCTTTCTGGAGTTCAGCGGAATAGTTTATGGCGGAGAACATTAAAATGATGAACTAATAGCCTATTTTACTCCCCCGAAACATATACATAACTGCACGATCGTTTGTGTATAAAACAGCGGCCCGACCTTCCCGGTCGGGCTGCTCAGACTGTAGAAAAAGTTATTTTTACGCCAATAGTCACAAGCCAAATTTGAACATAAGAGCCTAAGCCAAGATCAACAGCTTAAACGCGCATGAGAAATTTCAAAAAGCGGTTCCACGCGGCGGAGCGGAGCGCCGAAGGCGCGCAGCCTAGCCGTGGGGGACCGGCTAGGCGGGCTTTGCCCGCCGGTTTTGAAATTTCTTTTAAGTAATCTGCCCCTCATCAACATTATAAAACCAGCCAAGATCAACATTTTAGAGTTTTATCTATAAGCTGAACAGCCCGACCTCCCCCGGCCGGGCTGTTTTGTGGAACAAATGCAGCTATCATATAACAAAACTGCCAAAACATTTTCCCTCGGTTTGTGCAAAAAGTCAAAAATCTCAAAAAATTATTGTACGTATTGCAAAAGACCTTAAAATGTGATATAATTAAAAAGGAAATATATATTACGATAACAAAAGGGGGATTTAATATGTCTGATGAGATCGTACATTCCGTGGTTGAATTGTCGGTCAACCCGAACCATTCCACCGCTTTTGTGTCGTTCACAAGACCCGAAAACGGCGGCATAGACATCAGCGTAGACAAAATAATGAACGCGCTGAACGAGAATTATATATCCTACGGAATACTTGAGGACGATATTGAAGAAGCTGTTGAGCAAAAGCGCTATGACGAGAATATCTGCGTCGCGAAATGGGATCCGCCCGTTGACGGCGTCGACGGCAGCATAAAGTTTTTCTATAAGATAGACGCAAATCTTGCGCCCGTCGAAAACGAGCACGGCATAGTGGACTACAAAAATCTCGGCGTGGTAAGAAATATCACGGCGGGCACGCCCATTGCCGCGATCACTCTCCCGACAGAGGGCACGCCGGGAATGGATATCACGGGAAAAGTGGTTCCTCAGAAAAAGGGAGTTGCCGTGACGGTAAACGTCGGCAAGGGAACCTCTCTGATCAACGACGGCAAGGAGATAATCGCCGCGGTAGACGGAAACCTTGTCTACAAAAACGGCGCGTTCAATGTTGATGAAACGCTTGTTATAGACGGCGACGTTGACGTTTCCAGCGGAAACATCGACTTTATCGGCTCGGTCACCGTCAAAGGCAGCGTGTTTGAGGGCTTCCGCGTAACATCCAAGCGGAACATCAATATAAACGGCACAGTCTCGGGCGCCGAGGTGATCGCTGACGGCGATATCTCGATAAAGATCGGCGCTATCAATTCCAACATAGAATCTAAAGGCAACATAAAGCTCGGATTCTGCGAGAACTGCAAGATCCACGCCGTAGGCAATATCGAAAGCGCGTCCTTTGTGGGCGGCGAGGTGTTTGCCGAGCAGAAGATCCTCGCAACGGGCAAGGGCGTAATGATGGGCGGAAAATATACCGCGCTCGACGGCATTGAAGCGTCCGTTATCGGATCCGAGAAGTATGTAAAGACAGAAATAACGCTCGGAAACAACGCCGTTCTCAACAAAGAACGCGCGGAGCTGGAAAAGCAGATCGAGTCGATGGAGGACAAAGCCGATCAGCTCGGCAAGATCCTTGTCACACTCGCCGAGCTTGCCAAAAAGGCGAAGCTGCCGCCCGAGCGCGAACAGCTCAAGACTGAGGCGCTGCGCAACCGCCTCAAGCTCCAGAGCGAGGTAAAGAAGTGCAAGGCTCGTATCTCCGAGATCGACGAACAGCTGAAGCTCATGCAGAACCTCTCGGTAGGCTGCAAGCGTATGTTCTATCCCGGCGTAACGCTCAGAATAAACAACTGTATTCTCCAGGTCAACGCCGCGACAAATCACGCGCGCGCGACTGTAGACGGCGGCGAGATTGTATTCCGTCCGCTGTAATCACAAGATACATCACAAATATAAAACAGACGGCAGCACGCTTAGCAAGAGTGCTGCCGTTTCGGCTTATATTAATAAAATGTTGACCTTTCCAACATTTTTAACTCTTGAATACATTTTTTCCCGTGTTGACTTTTTGCGTCAAGTGTGCTATAATATAAATAGTTGCGGTTTTATCGAATTCGCGTATATACCGCATGAAACAATAGCTTAAATTGACAAAATTTTCATAAAAAAATAGAAAAATTATCCAAAAAGAAAGGAAATGGCAATTATGAAACGTGTTGGACTGGATATTGGCTCCACCACCGTAAAGGTTGCGGTGCTGGGAGAAAATGACGAGCTTTTGTTCAGCCGTTACCAGCGGCATTTTTCGGATATCCGGAAGACTGTTGCGGATATCGTCTCCGAGGTTTCGGACACCGTTTCCGGAGACCGCGTTATGATCGCGGTAACAGGCTCGGGCGGTATCTCCGTCTCCAAATGGCTGGGGATCCCGTTCGTTCAGGAGGTCGCGGCGGGTACTACGGCGATCCGCGCCCTGATCCCGCAAACCGATGTAGCCATAGAGCTTGGCGGCGAAGACGCAAAGATCACATATCTCACGGGCGGTCTTGAGCAGCGCATGAACGGCAGCTGCGCGGGCGGCACGGGCGCGTTCATAGATCAGATGGCGGCGCTGCTGAACACCGACGCCACGGGACTTAACGAGCTTGCGAAAAAGCACACCACCATATATCCGATAGCGTCGCGCTGCGGCGTTTTCGCAAAGAGCGACATTCAGCCGCTCATCAATGACGGCGCTAAGAAAAGCGATGTCGCGGCTTCCGTTTTCCAGTCTGTGGTAAACCAGACGATCAGCGGACTTGCCTGCGGAAAGCCTATACGCGGCTATGTGGCATTCCTTGGCGGTCCGCTCCATCACCTCTCCGAGCTGCGCGGACGCTTTATAGAAACGCTTGGTCTTGACGACGATCACATAGTTTTCCCCGAGAACGCACAGCTTTTCGTGGCGATAGGCTGCGCCCTGTCGGACGAGGTGAACGAAACTGACTTTGACGAGCTGCTGAAAAAATGCGCTAATCTCGGAGACAATCAGCTCCGCGAGGTAGAGCGCCTTGAACCGCTTTTCGCGGACGATACCGCGCTTGAGGAATTCCGCGCGCGTCACGCACAGTCGATTATTCCGACTGCCGATATAACCACCCACACAGGAGCGTGCTATCTCGGAATAGACGCGGGCTCCACCACCACCAAGGCGGTGCTGCTCAACAAGGACGCTGAAATCTTGTACTCGCATTACGCGGGAAATCAGGGCGATCCGCTGAAATCGGTCATCGGTATCCTGAAAGAGATCTACGGACTGCTGCCCGAGGGCGCGTACATAGCCAAGGCTTGCGCTACCGGCTACGGTGAGCACCTTATCAAGGCGGCGCTCGGCGCGGACTATGGCGAGATCGAGACCATGGCGCATTACAAGGCGGCCGATAAGATACTCCCCGGCGCGGAATTCATTCTTGATATCGGCGGACAGGATATGAAGTGTATGCGTGTAAAAAACGGCGAGATCGAGAGCATTCTTCTGAATGAAGCGTGCTCGTCCGGCTGCGGCTCGTTTATTGAGAACTTCGCCAACGCGCTCGGAATGACCAGCGCCGAATTCGCCGTACTGGGACTTTCCGCACAGAACCCCGTCGACCTCGGCTCGCGCTGCACGGTGTTTATGAACTCGCGCGTAAAGCAGGCTCAGAAGGAGGGCGCGACCGTTGCGGACATCTCCGCCGGACTGTCCTATTCCGTAGTGAAAAACGCGCTGTTCAAGGTAATAAAGCTGCGCGATACCGCGTCCATGGGCGAGAAAATAATCGTCCAGGGCGGCACGTTTATGAACGATTCCGTTCTCCGCGCGTTTGAGCTTATAGTCGGCAAAAACGTTGTCCGCCCCGACAAGGCGGGACTTATGGGAGCATACGGCTCCGCGCTCGTCGCGCTCGAACGCGACGACGGCAAGGGCAGCAAAATATTCGCGCTTGACAAGCTCGACGGCTTCAAGGTCGAGAAGACCGCGGCGCGCTGCGGAAAGTGCTCCAACAACTGTCTGCTGACCATCTCGAAGTTCCCCGACGGAACGCGCTTTATCAGCAACAACCGCTGCGAGCGCGGCGCCGGTACTGTTTCCGAGGGCGAAAAGCTCCCGAATCTCTACGATTATAAATATCATCTGCTGTTCGATCGCGAAGGCCTGCCCGAACAGTCCGCAAAGCGCGGAGTTATCGGACTTCTGCGCGTTCTGGGAATGTACGAGAACTATCCGTTCTGGCACAAGCTGTTCACGGAGCTTGGCTTCTCCGTAAAGCTGTCGCCGAAGTCCTCGCGCGAGATCTACGACCGCGGAATAGAGACTATGCCGAGTGAATCCGTATGCTATCCCGCAAAGCTGGCGCACGGTCATATACAGGCGCTCATCGATGACGGCGTAAAGCTGATCTTCTACCCCTCCATGCCGTATGAGATGGGCAACGAAAACGGCGGCGACAACCACTATAACTGCCCTGTCGTCGCGACCTACAGCGAGGTCATCAGGAACTCGGTTCCCGAGCTGCGCGGAAGCGTAAAGTTTATGAACCCGTTCCTGCCGATATTCAACGAAAAACGTATGGCTCAGCGGCTGTTTGAGGAATTCTCCGAGCAGCTGCCAGAGCTTGGAATAACAAAGCATGAAATAGCCGAGGCGCTGAAAAAAGCGTATGCCGAGGACGCTGCTTTCAAAGCCGAGATGCGTCAAAAGGGCGATGAGACGCTCGAGCTGCTCAAGAAAAACGGCAAGCGCGGCATAGTTCTCGCAGGCCGTCCGTATCACGTCGATCCCGAGATCAACCACGGTCTGCCGGAAATGATCGCGGGCTACGGCTTCGCGGTATTCACCGAGGACAGCATCGCGCATATCGAGCAGGTAGTCCGCCCGATCCGCGTAGTTGATCAGTGGACGTACCACACAAGACTGTATGCGGCGGCTCACGTAGTCGGACATAACGACTGCCTTGAGCTGGTTCAGTTGAACTCCTTCGGCTGCGGTCTGGACGCTATTACGACCGACGAGGTACAGGAGATACTGCGCAGCTTCGGCAAGCTGTACACCTGCCTTAAGATCGACGAGGTGAACAACCTCGGCGCGGCGCGTATCCGTCTGCGCTCGCTGATCTCCGTTGTGGACGAGCGCCGCCGTCACAAATATAAGCCCGTGCGCGGTCACATCGGATACATAAGGCAGCCCGAGTTCACCAAGGAAATGCGCAAAAAGCACACTATACTCTGTCCGCAGATGGCGCCTATCCACTTCAATCTTCTGGAAGCGGCGTTCAAGCACAGCGGATATGATGTAATAATTCTGAAGGACTGCTCTAAAGCGGTTGTGGACGAGGGTCTGAAATATGTCAACAACGACGCGTGCTATCCGTCTATTCTGATAGTCGGACAGCTGATCCACGCGCTCAACAGCGGAAAATACGATCTTGAGAACACCTCCGTTATGATCACCCAGACGGGCGGCGCGTGCAGAGCGACAAACTATGTCGGTATGCTGAAAAAAGCGCTAAAGGACGCGGGACATGACAAGGTGCCGCTGATCTCGCTGAATGTTGTCGGACTGGAGAAGCAAAGCGGCTTCAGGCTGTCCGCCTCCATGGCTGTCCGCGCGTTTATGAGCATAATCTACGGCGACGTATTGCAGCGCTGTCTGTACAAGGTGCGCCCGTATGAGAAGGTCAAGGGCAGCGCCAACGCGCTTTACGAAAAGTGGAGCAAGTTCCTTTACGACGAACTGGAACATCTCTCGCTGAAACGCTTCAACAACAATATACGAAACGTCGTCAAGGAATTCCTTGAGTTCCCCGTTTTGGATATCCAGAAGCCGAAGATCGGACTTGTCGGTGAGATACTTGTAAAGTTCCACCCCGTTGCCAACAACGACATAATCGGTCTGCTGGAGAACGAGGGCTGCGAGGTCGTAGTGCCGGATCTTATGGGATTCTTCTATTACATATGCTCCCACGGAAAAACCAAGTCTGAGCTGTTGTACTGCTCGCGGCTCAAGAAGTTTGCGGAAAACTCCGCGATCAAGGCGTTCAAGTTTATGGAGCGCAGCTACCGCAAGGCGGTCACGGGAACAAAATTCGGCTGTCCCGGCGATATTTTTGAAATGCGCGAGATGGTAAGACCGATAGTATCTCCCGGAAACATCGCGGGCGAGGGCTGGTTCCTCTCCGCGGAGATGCTGGAGCTTATACACGAGGGCGTGCCGAATATCGTATGTATGCAGCCGTTCGCATGCCTGCCCAATCACGTAACGGGCAAGGGCGTTATCGGCGAGCTGCGCCGCCAGCACCCCGAAAGCAATATAGTTGCGGTGGACTTCGACCCGGGCGCATCCGAGGTAAACCAGGTCAACAGAATAAAGCTCATGCTGACGCAGGCGTTCGCAAGAGCGGGCATAGACCGCCGCAGTGTAGTACCCGAGTTGTCGGCTATGGATAAATATTCGGAGATCGTAGATAATACGGTTACTAATGGGTAAAGTCCCCCCTCTCTGGGAGAGAGGGGGGAAGAGACGCGGGGGCGCCCCCCCCGCCCCAGGGGGATATAAAAATCAGACG
>JAIEDJ010000220.1 GCA_029068025.1 Oscillospiraceae bacterium
GAGTTCGGTCTTTACAAGTCCCGAAACGCCGTCGAATTTTATGCCCGCTCCGCTTTCGGAGGGCAGGGTGACGTTCACGTTTCCGCTCACCGCTCCGATCTTAAGATCGGCGTTCCATTCGCCGTAAATTATATTGACGCTGCCCGAAGTAACGTGAACGCTTCCGGAGCCTGCCGCTCCCGTATAGACGGTCTTGCCCGAGATCGAGGAGATGGAATACTTCTCCGCTTTGTAATTTTCAACAAGAACGTTTCCGGAAACAGTGCTGATATCGACGGACTGAGCGGTCTTGTCCGCGGGATTGGAAAGGGTTACGCTGCCCGAGGCAGTCTTGATCTTCGCGCTGTCAAAGAACGCGCCGATGTTGATCTCTCCCGAGGCGGTCTTGAGAACGAATCTCTCCGCTGTGACCTCCGCGTCGTCTATCTGCACGCCGCCGCTCGCGGTGTTGATCTTAAGCAGTCCGTAGAGCTTTTTCGGCAGATGAACGGTTATCGCATAGTCCTCGGCGGGCTTGGCGCAGAACAGCTGGATCCCAAGCGTTTCCTTTATTGTGAGGTGCTTTCCGCACAAAACCGCGCAAAGCTCGGGCTTGTTGTTCGGATTATCGTACTCCGCCGTGAGCGCCTCCGTATCGGTAGACATTACCGTGATCTTGGCACCGAGCGAGACGATCTCCACCTCGTCTATCTCGTTTGTGAACGTGTAAATTTGCTTGTCAGCCATGATGATTTCTCCTTTCGGCTAAGTTTTTTTGATCGTGTGTTTGAGTTGCATAATATGTTAATGCAGTGCGGAAGCGGCGTTCGGGAGGCTGCTCGGATCTTTTCGGAAATGTGGGAAAGGCGTATGCGATTTGATGTTAATAACGCGGTTTTGTGCTGAGAAGTGCCGTTCCGCTCTGCGAATAACCGTAAGCTACAGCATTTCAGCACCTGTCCCTGATGTAATCGCGGAATCTATGAAGGTGCTGCTGAATTCGGGCGATCCGGATCCCCCCAGTATGATCGGCGGAATGATCTCTGCGGATCCGATGCCGCTTTGCATTGTACCATCTACGATGGTAACGCTGTCAATGCCGTCAACATTCCGAATACTGCTTGACGAAGCTTCGTCTGCGGGAATAACGATATCCTTGATGACCGGCTCCGAATAAGCGGAGCGGTCAAAAACGGAAACGCGCCCTGAGCCCATATCGACAAAAAGAGAATGTTCGCCGCTTCCGATAACAACAGATTCATCATCGTTATTTGAATTGAGCTTGCTGCTTATGCCGCACGCGTCAACATTTACGCTGCCCGAGCCGATATCCGCGCTGATCACCATACTGCTGTCCTCGGGAACGTACAGCTTAAGACTGCCGCTGCCCATATCCACTGTGCAGTCTCTGTTATATTCCTTGTAGGCGACAGAGCCGCTTCCGCTGCCCATATTTATAACGCCCGTTCCCGAAAGATCGTTTATGTTGAAAGTACCGGATCCGATGTCGATATTGTAGCTTTCGGTCTGCATTCCGCTGATGACAGTGCTGCCGGAACCGAGTGTTACATCGAAATACTCTGAAACAAAGCCCTCGGAGCGGCGCAGAAATTCAAAGCTGCCGGAACCGATATGGATCCTGTTCTGATTGGCATAAAGCTCGTGTACCTTCATACTTCCGGAGGCATGCTGTATATTAAGGCTGTCATACTTCACTTCCGGAAACTCTATGATAACGACTGGCTTTGAGGATTCTCCGGTAATGATGTCGTCAAGCCAGCTCACAAGTCCGAATGTCACGTTGGGAAGAAACGTGATGTTTGTTTTTCGTGCCTCTATGGTCAAGGCGTTGTGGTCATAGACTGCCTCGACATGGATCTCTTTGCCTGCCGGATTATCCAGCCGTACCTTGATATCACTGCTCTCGCCGCGTGTGATGATCGTGTCGATGCCCGCCGAATTTATATTTATGTCAGAGAATTTGTTCAGAATCGTCCATCTACCTGAATTCGCGTAATCGCCGCTGAAGATCGTTGAGCTATCATACGACGTTTCGTAATAATATGTGTTTGAGCTTCGATGCCTGACTCCCGATATCCCTGAGCTTATCTCGAACAGGGTAAAGCTTATCAGACAGAAAATGATCGAGGTAAAAAACAGCTTTTTCACTTTACATGATCTCCTTTCAAGGAATGTTTAGTCGGCAGGCTCCGCAAGCCAATATGATTCCGCGGCTTTATAGCCAAAACCGAACAGCGCGGTGCTCATTATGCCGCAAACTACTGTGGTCAATAATACTTTCATTTTCTGTCACCTCTTAAAGATCATATATCGCCTTGATATGAAGATTGATGATAAACTTCACAAGGCATATGATAAATTTTATTATGAATACGAAAACGCAAAGTGCCGCCACTCCCAGCCAGAAGTATCCGAAAATAAGGAAGATCCTGCTGATGAGATCGTATTGATAATACATTACACCAAACAGCGTCTTGAATGCCGTGACCACCGAGTCCACCGCTCCGCCTAACGCTGCCCAGAACGCGGTTCCGATCAGCGCGGGCACAAGCCAGATCCACAAAAAGCAGTCCAGCAGTATCGCTAAAATGAGCTTCCCGACATTGAGGTTTGGCGTGAGTGTTGATGAATCGATCAGTTTGTAGCCGCCTTTTCCTTTTACCTTGGTGTGCTGCGGCGGTATATGTGCGGTCCTGCCGTCAGCCGCGCTTTGGCCGGTAGTGTTCATTTGCTCGCGGAATGTGTCGGACGGGTGTGGTGCGCCGTATGCCGCGTTATTTTTCTTTCTCGACTTAGTCGCGCCCCTGACTACGTCCGCCGCGGAATGTCCCGCCGCCTTCATCGCGTCGGCTGCCGTTCTTCCCGCAGTCGTTACCGCGTCCTTGACTTCGGCTCCTCTTTGCTTGAACGCGTCCGCGACCACCTGACCCGTGAGCTTTGCCGCGTCAAGCGCGGCTCTTCCGGCGTCGGAAAACGCGCCGGCCACTGTCTTGTTGGCGGAAGCTCCCGCAGCTCCGGCGGCAGCGGCGGCTCCCATAGACGCGGTGCCGTTCGCGGACGTACCTGCTCCCGTGCCGCTCCCAATGCCAGGCGCACTGCTTGCAGCCATACCCGCCGCGCCGTTTCCGTAAACGTTTGTGCCGTTTACG
>JAIEDJ010000022.1 GCA_029068025.1 Oscillospiraceae bacterium
TATTGGTGGCCGGCTTTTTGCAGATATAGCGGTTGATTTTTCGGCGGAGTCGATCCGGTTGCAGTGTGGATAGTTTGCATGAATATCTTCGCTGCCGGGCTTTTGGGTATAACCTTCCCCATGCTTGCCAAAAAACTTTACGGCTACAGCCTGACCCGACCACAGGTTTATTTTTCGGTTCTGGTGATGTGTGTTCTTTGGAGAACTTTACTTGCATACGTTCTTATGGATCTGCCCGCCGCGGTGTTCTTTATTTCGGCGTTCACAATCTATATTTATTTTCTTGAAAAGCCGAGTATTGCAAAGGGCGTATTCTGCGGAGCGTTTTTCGCGATAGCATCAAATTTAAAGGTGAACTATCAATACGTTTCAATAGCGCTTGTTGCGGTCTGGACGGTCTTCTTTTTTGTAAAAAAAGCCAAGCATATAAAAAGACTTTCCAATCCAAAAGCGAAAAAGCGGATACTGAATAAGCTATTCAACGTTAAAAGCATTTCCTCCGCCGCAGTCATCGTTCTGGCATTTTTTGCCGTGTGTATACCGCAGCTCGTGATAAACACATCCAAAGGCGTTGTTACGCTCACTCCCTATGAAACGGAATCATCATACGCCGTATTGTCGGCGGAAGACGAAAATTATCTGGTTGTAGAGCTCGGCGCAAGCAGGACGTTCACATATATGCGTTTGTATCCCTCGGGTTCGCTAGCCGACAGACAGGTGCAGGGAATAATGCGCGATTATATCGGAAACACATCTTCTCTGCTGAAATATCCTCAGCTGTTTGAAATGTTCCTCAGAAAGCCGATCGACACACTGATCATGATGTCGAAGAAAATAATTCTAGGTATGAACGTTCTCGATTCGTCGCCGTATAACGCGGAATACACCGGCTACAACAACAGCCTTGTATGGCTCAAATGTCTGCTGAATTATACCGTCCTGTTCGGCGGCATATACGCTGTTTTCCGAAAACGCGGAAACATAAAAGATAAGCTGATCTTCTTCTGTATGTTCCTGTTGTGCATTCTGCCGAACACGCTCTCCCAGGTTGAATGGCGATACTTTGTTGTCGGATACTTATTCGCCGCTTTTTATTTCTGTTACAGCTTTCTGCCGTATTACACAGTCAGATCAAATGAAGAAGCCGAATGCTATTCTCTGAACGTATTTTACAAGGGATTGGCAGTATTTCTGCCCGCTATGGTGATCGTCTGCGCTACGATCACATAATGCTGTCTCCATAATAAAAACGCGGTGTCAAGCGTTTATGCCCGACACCGCGTTTTTTCATGCTCTGATTTTATCAGTTTAAAAGACCCATCCTCTGTTTAAGTTCAAGGATCCTTGTGACGCTTTCGTTGATCCGCTCCTCGGAGATCTTTCCGGACAGTACCGCGTTGTAAACGCCTTCCACAGCCGCGTCAAGATCCATCGGCGACAATATCATATCGATCCCCGCGTTTATCGACATCACCGCAGCCGTTCCCGAGTTGTAAACTCCCGAGATCGTGTTCATCCTATGTGCGTCGGTTATAGCAATACCATCAAAGCCAAGCTCACCGCGCAGCATCTCGGTGACCGCCTTGTACGAGAGATCCGCGGGCAGCCCGTCCCCGAACGCCGTGACTTGCTGATGCCCCACCATAACAAATTCCGCGCCCGCAAGTATTCCGCTCCTGAACGGCACGAATTCCTCACTCCGCAGCTGTTCAAGAGTGCGGTCAATAATGATCGAGGTCGCCGTGTGAGTATTGCCGTCCTCCGCGCCAAGTCCCGGAAAGTGCTTTAATGTCGCGCAAACTCCCGAAGATCTCAATCCGCTTACAACATTGGAGACCATATTCGCAACTACTTCGGGATCGCTGCTGAAAATACGGTCGCCAAGCTCGTTGGTCGGCGAGAGATCCACATCCGCGACAGGCGCGAAATCCACGTTGAATCCAAGCGACGCTATATCCGCGCCGATGGTTTTTCCGATATTGAATGCCTCTTCGGCATCGTTTCTCTCGCCGTAGACCGCCATTCCCTCAAAAGCGGCAGTTCCAAGCTTGAGAGCGCACCGCGCCACGCGTCCGCCCTCCTCGTCGACCGCGAAAAATACACCAATTCCGCTTTCCATAGCGTTCTGCTGCGTTTTGGAGAGCATATTCTTCGTCTGAAAAACGCTTACAAGATTATCGCCCATGCAGATTATGCCGCCAACGGGCTTTTGGGAGAGATCAAGCGGCGTTACAACAGCACTCTTGCTGCCGGTGATCTGCTCCGGCATGACGAAAAACAACTGATAAACGCGCTCCTTGAGCGTCATCTGCTCGATACGCTCTTGAATGGGATCGATCGGTACAACCGGAATATCGGGTATATCGGAGCTGCTTGACGGCGTATTTGAACTGCTCGACAACGAACTTAAATTGCTCGACGACGAGCTTGAACTGCTTGATGATGAGCTTGAACTGCTCGATGACATGCTTGAACTGCTGGACGAGGAGCTCGAACTGCTCGAAGACGTGCTAGAACTGCACGACGACCTC
>JAIEDJ010000221.1 GCA_029068025.1 Oscillospiraceae bacterium
AGGCTGTTGTGCGAATGATCAATGGCACTGAAAGCTCAAAATGGTTTGAGGAGCAGGTTCGGAAGATCTATAAGAAAGAACATCTCGGTTCTATGGCAATTATAAACTCCGCAATAATAAGAGCTGTGAGAAATATCCAATTCGAGAACGGCGGATATTCGCTCTGTATGAGAGAGTTCGACGAGATCCTGAGTAAATGGGTGCTTGCAAACTCTATGCCTATCGACAAGTCCGTAGTATATATGATAACAGACGCCCTTATAAAGTACCCGGCAATACAGTTTGATTCGATAATGGCGAATTGGGCTGACCCATCCGATCGTGAGTACTGTCAAAAAATTGCGGACGTGCTTATAGATCACGCGGTAAGCGGAAAATTCGGTTCGCCGATAACCCTCAGCTATTTGCGCAACCTCGGCGTAATAAATGTCAAGGGGCTTGCGGAAAAGTATTTCCGAAACAATCCAAAACCCAAGGACGGAAGATGGAGCCTGCAAGGCTTTTTCAACGTATTGCAGGGCGACAACGATTACAAGCTCGCCGAAGCGCGTGAGATCGTAGAGCTTTTGAAAAGCGGCAAGCTGAAAATGAAGCTCACCGACGAGGATATACAGTTATTCTCCGATTGGGCGGAGGAGAGATTTAAGTAGTCTACTAGCCAAGAACAACATTTTATATACGCACGAAATCCCGAAAAGCGAGCGTGCGAATGAAGCGAAGCGGAGTGAGTGCGCTCGGCTAGCGGAAACCGCAGCGCGAAGCGCGGAGGTTTGCGCGGTTTCGGGATTTCAAATTTAAATAAGGAGAAACTTATGGAACAGCAAATTTTAAGATTACCTGCGGAAAAGCTCTTTGAGGAAGAGATCAACGCGCTTATCAAGGCGGAGAAGGATCCTATCCCGCAGGGGTGGAGAATGTCGCCGCGTTCGGTAAAGACGTACATCTGCGGCGGCAAGGTCGGAAAGACGGTCATAACGCCGAAATACATAGGTCACGAGCGGCTTGTTGAGATCGCGATCTCAACGCTCGTTACCGACCGTGCTCTGCTGCTTATCGGAGAGCCCGGTACGGCAAAGAGCTGGCTTTCGGAGCACCTCGCGGCGGCTATCAACGGAAATTCGGGGCAGGTGATCCAAGGGACGGCGGGAACTACCGAAGAGCAGATTCGCTATTCGTGGAACTACGCTATGCTGATAGCGCAGGGACCGTCAGAGGCGGCTATGCTGAAAAGTCCGGTGTTCACGGCTATGGAGACCGGAACGATCGCGCGCGTGGAGGAGATCTCGCGCTGCGCTTCCGAGGTTCAGGATACTCTGATCTCGCTGCTTTCGGAAAAGCGGCTGGCCGTTCCCGAGCTGTCGCTTGAGGTTCCCGCAAAGAAGGGCTTCTCGGTCATCGCTACCGCGAACACACGCGACAAGGGCGTAAACGAAATGTCGGCGGCACTTAAGCGCCGTTTCAATATCGTGGTTCTCCCTGCGCCCGAAACTCTTGAAGAAGAGATGGATATTGTCAGAACACGCGTTGGTCAGCTTTCGGAAAGTCTCGACCTCAATGCGGCGCTTCCCAAGGACGCTGTTATCGAGAAGATCTGCACGATATTCCGCGAGCTGCGCAGCGGCGAAACGCTTGACAAGAAGCAGAAGGTGAAGGCTCCGGGCGGCGTGTTGTCCACAGCGGAGGCTATCTCGCTGCTCTGCAACAGCATGGCGCTCTCGGGCAGCTTCGGAAACGGCGAGATATCCGACGAGGATATTGCGGCGGCTTTGCAGGGCGCGGTCGTTAAGGACGACGACAAGGACTCCGTCGCTTGGAAGGAATATCTCGAAAACATTATGAAAAAGCGCGGTCTGGCGTGGAGCGGTTTGTACAAGGCGTGCAAGGAGCTTAATTCATGAGCGGTGTAAATTTCTTCGGAATACGCCATCTTTCTCCTGCGGGGGCGCACTTTCTGCGCGGCTATCTTGACGAGATACGTCCGAAGCTGGTGCTGATCGAAGCGCCGAGCGACTTTGAGGACGTTTCGGCGGATATCGTCCGCGAGGAGACAAAGCCGCCGTTCGCGATACTTGCGTATACGGATCACGCGCCCGTGAGAACGATCCTGTATCCGTTTGCGGAATATTCGCCGGAGTATCAGGCTATTCTTTGGTGTCACGAGAATAAGGTCAAGTTCGGATTTATGGATCTGCCGTCGGAGACGTTTCTGGCACTCTATGAGCAGCGGATCGCCGAAGAAGAAAGGCTCTCCGAGGAAGAGGCGGAACGAGACGATCTCCCCGAGGATGAGACGGCTGATGAAAAAACCGAGGGCACTGACAGCGGCGAACCGGACAAGGAACGCGGTGTCTCCGTTTATGAAAAGCTGGATAAACTGAGCGGCGAAAACTCTCACGAGACTTTCTGGGAACGCACTCTGGAGCACTGTGCGGACATCGCCGCCTATAATGAGGGCGCTAATCTGTTCGGCGAGAATATCCGCGCGCTTTCCGAGGAAAGAGACGACGCGGAGGAGATCGCTCTGCGCGAAAAATATATGCGCGGACGTATTCGCGAAGCAGTGAGCAGTGGTATTGCTCCGGATGAGATCGTTGTTGTGACAGGCGCTTATCATGTCGAAGGTTTGAAACTTTGGGAAAACTCCGAGGCAACGGAAGAGCTTCCGAAAACCAACGCGTTGCATACTCTTATGCCGTATTCGTACTACAGGCTTTCAACACGGTCGGGGTATGGCGCGGGAAACAACGCTCCCGGTTACTACGAGCTTATCTGGGAGGCGTACAAGCGTGATGATCCGTTTTATACGGCGAACGCGTATCTTACAAAAATCGCGGCGGCGCAGCGCAAGGGCGGCAACGCGGCTTCCTCGGCGCAGGTCATAGAGGCGGTTCGGCTGGCAGCTTCGCTTGCGGAAATGCGCGGCGGACTTGCATCAAGTGTTCCGGTTCTGCGCGACTTGCGTGACGCTGCCGAGACCTGCATAGGCGAGGGCAGTTTTGGAGCTATCGGCATCGCGGCGGCGGAGGTTGAGATCGGCACAAAGATCGGAGCGCTGCCCGAAGGCGTTTCACGAACGAGTATCCAGGACGACTTTTACCGCTTGCTGAAGGATCTTAAGCTCGAAAAATACAGAAGCGTCACCGCGCAGGAGCTTAAGCTCGATCTGCGCGAGAACCGCCGCGCAAGCAGCGAAAAGTCGGCATTTCTCGACTTGAATCGCTCTTTCTTCCTGCACAAGCTGCGCGTGCTGAACATAGATTTCGCGAAAAGGCTTACAAGCACGCAGGACAGCGCCACATGGGCGGAGGGTTGGACGATACAGTGGACTCCCGAGTCCGAGATCGTGCTTGTTGAGTCCGCTTTGAAGGGCGATACGGTGGAGCTTGCGGCTTCATTTGAGCTTAAAGAGCGTGTTGAAAGCGCTCCCGATATGTCAACGGTCGCGGAAGCAATTGAGGACGCGTTTTACTGCGGAATGTCCGGGGCGGCGAGCTACGCTGTGGCGGCGCTGCAGGCAATGGCGGTGGACGCAGTGTCGTTCGAGGAACTTGCCAAGACGGCGCTGCGGCTTTCAAACGCCGTCACATACGGCGATATACGTCACGCGGACAGTTCGCCGCTTATCCCGATGATCAGACAGCTGTATTACCGCGCGTGTCTGATACTCACGGGAGCGTGCGTTTGTGACGACGCGGCTGCAAGCGTCATTGCCGAGGCTATGAACTCGCTTAACTCCGTAGAGCTTGCTCAGGACTTCTTAAACACCGAGGATTGGATCTCGGCGCTGCGCGATACGGCGGGGCGCGACGATCTCAACACAAAGCTATCGGGATTCGCGGCGGCTATTCTTCTGGAGCGCAGTCAAATGACTAACGACGAATTGAAGATCGAGGTCTCAAGGCGGCTTTCAAAGGGCGTTCCCGCGGATCTCGGCGCGGGATGGTTCGAGGGACTGACAATGAAGAACCGCTACGGGCTGATCGCGCGTTTGTCGCTCTGGGAGAGTCTTGATGAGTATATACAGTCGCTGGATGATGAGGAATTCAAGAGGGCGCTGGTGTTTCTGCGCCGCGCGTTCGCGGATTTCTCCTCCGCCGAAAAGGACAGTATTGCGGAAAATCTCGGCGAGATCTGGGGGCTTAACGGCGCGGAGGTCAGCGAGATAGTAAACGCGGAGCTTGATACGGCATCCAAGGAGCAGATCGAGGCGCTGGACGATTTTGATTTCGATATCTGACCTGCGAATTTCATCAAAAATATTTGCATTTGACAAATTTTTCGATTTGTGTTATAATTATTCAACACTAAAAATAGGAGGTTTTTCAAATGAATTTTAACGATGTAAATTCGCAAAAGCTGCCTGAGGTTTATAATCGTGACGGAAAAGACTGCTACCTTGACAACATAAGGCAAAAACCGATTATTGTCACTCCCGAGGAAACTATACGACAGAAAGTAATCGGTTTTTTGATAAACATTTTGAATGTTCCATCCGAAATGATACACATTGAGGAGCATATTTCCGAATATGGAGTTGATTCCAAGCTTCGCGCGGATATTGTTATCCGAAAGGACGTTGATGGTATGGAACGCGTTCTTGCAATTGTTGAGTGTAAAGCGCCAAATGTGGCGATTGATGACAAAGGAATTCAACAGCTGCAAAACTATTGCCGGCTTATTGACGCTGAATATTCCATGATTACAAACGGCAGCGATTTCAGGTTTTTCTATTTTGATGAGAAGGACTTCCTTAAAATGGACAACTTTCCGAGCTATGATGAAATGCTTGACGGAATTGTGTACAACTACACGCCGCCGGCGCCGTTTAAAAGAATTCCGTTTGAACAGATGGACGAATTTATCCGCAGATTCAATGAATACAGAAACGTTGTGGGAAGCAGCTCGGATTTTTATATTCAGAGTATCGCCGTAAATTTATATGAATGCTTTATGGATACCAAGCATAAAATGCCCGAGGGGAAATATCGGCTTTTCACATTGATCAAGGATTACGGTTTGCGCAACCTTACATACGGAAATAACAGCGGCGGCAAGTTTACCGGAAATTATCGCTCTTTCTTAATTAAATATAAAGGAAGCGTCGAGTTTGTTTCTTTTACGATTTCCTCTTATTATACTCAAGCAAAACCGGACGAATTCAAAACCGTGCTTAACATTGCGATTGATGACGAAAAGTCTGCTCATCATTCTTTGGAATATGTGTTGGATAAAAATCCAAACATCAATGACGGCACAGTCGTTTTCTATCACGACGGAAGAATGGCAGTGGGAAATATCGGCAGCGCGAAAAAAAGCGATCTGCTGGCACTCGTCGGGAAAAGATATCCGGATATCATCGGCGAGGACGGTATCTGTCTAGGAAAGTTAAAAATGGACAGACTGTGGAGATTGGATCTCAAACGCGTGATAAACGTTGTGGAAAATATGATCTCTTATGCGCTTATACGCGATGAATTAAGAAAAAAGCTCAAAAAACAAAGAGCTGAAGAAACAGTTGCAAACGGGAGCTGACTATGGAACAAACACAGGAACTGCAGCGCTGGCGGCTTATTCTCGGGCAGGACAGCGACGACAGGTTTTCAAAGATGAATATGCCCGCGCTGTCCGAGGAGCAGGATCTGATGGACAAGGCACTGGCGGCTATTTACAACAAGTCCGACAGCGGAGGCTTCGGCAGCGGCGGCAAGGGCGGGGGACACGGTCCATCAAATCCGCAGATCTCGCGCTGGCTGGGCGATGTGCGCACGCTGTTTGACAAGGAGCTTGTAAAGGTCATTCAGAATGACGCAATGAACCGCTGCGGACTGAAGCAGCTGATCTTTGAGCCGGAACTGTTGGAGAACATCGAGCCGGATATCGGGCTTGCGTCAACGATACTTACGCTTAAGGAGATGATCCCCAAGCGCTCAAAGGACAGTGTTCGCGAGTTTATCAAGAAGATCGTTGAGCAGATCAATAAGCTGCTTGAACAGGATATCCGCCGCGCGGTCACGGCTGCCGTAAACAAGCGGGCGCACTCTCCGATACCGTCCGCGTCGGCGATGGACTATAAGATGACAATTTCACGGAATCTTAAGCACTATTCGCCCGAGCTCAAAACAATAGTTCCCGAGCATTTTTATTTCTTTGAGCGCTCGACTACCTCCGCCGCAAACAGGTGGACGGTGATCCTTGACATTGATCAAAGCGGTTCCATGGGAGAATCCGTGATTTACTCGTCGGTGGTAAGCTGTGTGCTGGCAAGCATGAGCGCTTTGAAAACGAGGGTAGTCGCGTTCGATACGAATATTGTCGATCTTACGGAAAAGTGCGATGATCCCGTTGATCTGCTGTACGGATTTCAGCTCGGCGGCGGCACGGACATAGACAAATCGGTCATTTACTGTCAGCAGTATATCGAGAACCCGAAAAAGACGCTGTTCTTCCTGATCTCGGATCTGGAGGAGGGCGGAAACCGCGCGGCGTTTGTCCGCAGAATGGGAGAGATGAAGGCGTCCGGGGTAACGGTGGTGTGCCTGTTGGCGCTTGCCGACGGCGGAAGGCCGTACTATGACGCGCAGATGGCGCAGAAGCTCTCAAGCATGGGGATCCCGAGCTTTGCGTGCAGCCCGCAGAAGCTGCCGGAGCTGCTGGAGCGCGTGCTTAAGGGACAGGATATATCCGACCTTGCAAATGATATTGAAAAGAAATAAAAGATCCGCCCGAATGATCGGGCGGATCCTTTTTGAAACCTGTCGTTCCAGCTGCCTTAATTTCTTTTATATTTCTCCATGATCTTTACTGCGACTTTGATCCCGTCTACTGCGGCGGACATTATACCGCCCGCGTAGCCTGCGCCCTCTCCGCATGGATACAGATTCTCGCATCCTAAGGATACAAGCTCGTCGTTCCTCGGTATCCGCACAGGTGATGACGACCGCGTTTCAATAGCGGTCAATATGCTGCCATTGTCGGAAAATCCGCTTATCTGACGCTCAAAGTGCATGATCCCGTTTTTCAGCGGCTCGCGGATAAACCCGGGGAAAAGCTGACCGAGATCGCAGCCGTTCACTCCAAGCGGATAAGTCGGCGTTACTCTGCCAAGCGAAAACGCCGAACCGCCGCCGACAAATTCACGTGTGAGCATAGCAGGTGCAGCGCCGTTGCTGCCGCTTTTCGCGCCGAGTTCATATGCCGCCGATTCAAGACGATCTATAAAATCCACTCCCGCAAGCGGTGTATTGCCGAAATCCTCGGGAGTTATCGATACGAGAACAGCGCTGTTGGCGTTTGCTCCGTCACGGGCAAAGCAGCTCATTCCGTTGGTGACGATGCTGCCGTCCGCGCTTGCAGACGCTACTACATAGCCGCCCGGGCACATACAAAATGTATATACGCCGCGTCCGATCTTTCCGCCATCATGGTATGAGAGCGCGTATTCGGCGGGGGGCAGGGCAGGATGCCCCGCGTGTTTTCCGTAAAGCGCACGGTCGATATCGGCTTGAAGGTGCTCGATCCTTGCTCCGACGGAGAACGGCTTCGGAACAAGCTCCACACCGTTTTTCAGCAGCATTTCAAAGGTGTCGTGAGCCGAGTGCCCTATTGCAGATACCAGCACTCCGCAGGGAAGCTTTGCGCCGTTTGCCGTAACGGAACGCACTTTGCCGCCGTTTATCGTGATATTTTCAAGCGGTGACAGAAACCGTACCTCTCCGCCAAGCTCGATAACGCGCTGTCTGAGATTCTTTACTACGCCGCGCAGCCTATCTGTGCCGATGTGCGGCTTTGCTTTTATCAAAATCTCCTCGGGAGCGCCGAATTCGCACAGCTTTTCCAGCACTCTGGAGCAAAGCGGATCATTGATCCTTGTGGTCAGCTTGCCGTCCGAGAATGTTCCCGCGCCGCCTTCGCCGAACTGAACGTTTGTACGCGGATCAAGCACGCCGCCGCGCCAGTAGCTCTCCACTGCGGAGATTCGTTCGTCCATCGCCGCTCCGCGTTCGAGAACTATCGGCTTGTAGCCGAACTCGCACAATGTCAGTGCGCAGAACATACCCGCAGGACCAAAGCCCGCGATATAGATATCACCGTCAAGCTCACGGGAGCCGAACGCGACATTGAGTTTTTCCTCGGAGATCAGCCGCACCGATCCGTTTTTTTCCGCAAGGGAGTGTTCTTTTTTTTCGCTGAAAAGCTCAAGATACACCGAGCTTACAAACGACACGTCGCGGCGTGCGTCCACCGAGGTTTTGTGCAGCTTCGCGAGCTTTATCTCGTTCTTCGACAGCCCAAGTGCCTCAATTGCCTTTTTTATCGCTGCGTCCTTGGGCTGATCGATAGACGTTTTTATCTGTGAAACAATGACCGCCATATTTCTTATCCGATCTTTTTCGCGCCGCCGTCAGTTTTCAATAGGGCTTGCGTTTATTGTTACTCTGTATTGTCCCGTTACCCAGCAAGTCTGATCCTCGCCCATTATCTGCACCGAGACGGAAACGTCCTGAGTGCCTGTGCGAAGAGTTGTGCCAAGAAGATTTACCGTAGCATAGAAATCTTTAGATGAAAGATTCGAGATGCTTCCGGAAGGTCCTATGACTGTCAGGGTAAGCTCGTTTGTTACAAGCGAAACATTGTAGTTATCGGGCGAGTTTATGATATTTATGTTATTTCTGCTCATCTTGAAGTCGAGCTTGCTGTAATCCTCGATCTCCCATTCGATCTGGGCGTTGTTGTTGCCGGACAGATTCATATAGCCGTCGGGCAGCACTATCGGTATAAAAGAGGTCTTGTTGAGCTTGATGTCGGCAATATCGATTGTGCCGACATTCAACTCGCTGAGATTGTTAATGGAGTTGTCGGGAGCCGCAACGGTCAGCGACTTGGGCTGGATATCGAACTTGAGGCTGTCTATGTCAAAATTCGAGGGATAATTGATGACCGTAAACGTGAGCGGAAGCTCCTTTTGCCTGTAGATGGGGATATTGACCGCGGGATTATCGGTCGAGAACTGTATTCCTTCCTTTGACATGGGGATCTCGAAGGAGCCGTAAACATAGATCTCGGATCCGGTCTGGCGGGATTGTCTCAGCTCGCCGTGGTATGTGCTTCGTACTTCCACAAATCCTATTGAGTTGATCACACTTGCAGATCCCGTAAGTGTGATCGTTTCGGGGGACGCGGTAACATTATCCATATCCATATAATAGCCTTCCGGTACAACAACATCGGGCGCCGTTGCCCTCACACGGAATTCCTTGGAGATGATCCTGTCAATGGTAAGGGTTATCATACCGGGCTGAACTTCAGTGATGGAAAGCTCGCGGTTGGTTTTTGACGATACGGTGATGGGTACTGTATATTGACCCGGGGAACGTACATCGGACAGATCGATGCTCGCGTAGAAATCCGTTGCCTTCAGATCGCTGATATCATAGCGCTTTCCTTCTATCTTTATATTAGCTGCCTCGGTGATATCGCTGGTGATCTGAAGATTGTTCTTTGCCATAAGATCTGTGATCGGAGCTTCAATTGCAATTCCTTTGATATCATTTTCTATCGTCGGAAAAACGTTCACGGAAACCACCAGCCAGAAGCCGAAGGAGATAAGAAACGCCAGGATAAGCGTCTTGTAATTCTTTTTTATGTCGCCTATAAATCTGAAAACCAATTCTTTCACTGCCGTATCTCCTTTCTTTTATTTTGAAGAACGTCTTTTTCGCTTGTTGGATGCCGCTCCCGGCATCAGCGCTTTAAGTATATTGATAAGACCGTCGCGGTTGAGGTCGCGCGTGAGCTGACCGTCCTTAGCGATGGAGATCGTTCCCGTTTCCTCGGATACGACGATGACCAGCGCGTCGGAGTTCTCACTCATGCCGACGGCAGCTCTGTGCCGTGAACCGAGATCCGTGGAAAGATACTGATCCTTTTGTGTATTAGGCAGGAAACAGCCTGCGGCGTATATCCTGTTGTCGCGGATTATGACCGCACCGTCATGCAGGGGCGCTTTGTTGTAGAAAATATTGCAGAAAAGCTCCGGCTCACAGTCGGCGTTTACTACGCTGGTGGTCTCTTTTTCTATGATATCGCCGAGCTTGGTTTCACGCTCTATAACGATAAGTGCTCCCGTCTTGCTGTCATGGAGCCGCTGACAGGCGTCGGCAATGCCGAGTATCGCTTTGTCGCGCGGAGATTCTCCATTGATGGATTTGTCGAGCGACATTGTTATAGTGGAAACGCGGGTCTGTCCTACCTTTTCAAGAATACGGCGCAGCTCGGGCTGAAATACGATCATAATGGCGATGATACCAACCTGTAGGAAGTTGTCGATTATGAAAGCCATTGCTTTCAGCTGGAATATCTGCACCAGCACAAATATGATGATCAGAAAGAAAATGCCCTTCAGAAGCTGCATAGCGCGAGTTTCACGCATCAGCTTTATGAGATAG
>JAIEDJ010000222.1 GCA_029068025.1 Oscillospiraceae bacterium
GTTTATTTTGCAGGTGTATTTAAACGTTTTTTTGTTGAAGAAATGAGGTGATCTTTATGCAGAAAATCGACATACTTTCGCTGACCTTTGAGGAGCTTTCAGAGCAGCTTGGCGCGATGGGAGAGAAGACATTCCGCGCCCGGCAGGTGTATGACTGGCTCCATGTCAAGAAAGTAACGGATTTTTCCGAAATGACTAATATTTCTGCACAAAAAAGAGCCGAATTTTCCGAGATTTTTTATATAAATTCACTGAAAATAAAAAAAAGACTTGTCAGCCGCATAGATAATACTGTAAAATATCTGTATGGGCTGAGTGACGGGGAGTCGGTCGAGACTGTGCTGATGGAGTATAAACACGCGAACAGTCTGTGCATTTCCACACAGGTGGGGTGCAGGATGGGCTGCCGCTTCTGCGCGTCCACTATTGCGGGCTGGGTGCGCAACCTGGAACCGTCGGAAATGTTGGGGCAGATCTACGAAACGGAGCGGGACAGTGGCAGGCAGGTCGGCAGTATCGTTCTGATGGGTATCGGCGAACCGCTGGACAATTTCGACAATGTGGTGAAGTTTCTGAGGATCCTGAACTCGGACGGCGAGGGGATGAGCCTGCGGCATTTGTCGCTTTCCACCTGCGGCGTGGTCGACAAGATCTACAAACTCGCCGAAATGCGGCTCGGGATCACGCTTTCCGTATCGCTGCACGCGGCTTCCGATGAAAAGCGCAGCGAGATAATGCCAATCAATAAGCGCTTTGATCTTGCGCAGCTGATGAAGGCTTGCGACGATTATTTTGCGGCTACGGGGCGCCGTATCAGCTTTGAATATTCGCTGATCGAGGGTGTGAACGATACGGACGAGTCTGCGGACGAGCTTATCGCGCTTCTCGGCGGAAAAAACTGCCATGTAAATCTTATCCCCATAAATGAGGTAAGGGAGCGCGATTTCCGCAAGAGCAAGTCGGTGGAGCATTTCCGCAGCCGGCTGGAGCGCGCGGGGATCAACGCAACGGTTCGCAGAACGCTCGGCGCGGATATCAGCGCGGCGTGCGGTCAGCTCAGACGCGATGAGCGCGCTGTATAAATTGTTTTTGCAGATAGGATCTCTTGCGGCAATGTTTAGAATGATCCGGACTGTTGCAAAAGCCAAGATCAACAAATTAATTGTGCAGGAATTTCAAAAAGGTCGAAAAAATTTTAACAAATAATAAAAAAATTTTTTCGATTGTTTCTCAATTGACGGCTGAGTGCAGCGGAAAATGCAGCGTGGCAAAGATCAGCGCGGTGGATGGGCTGAAACTTTTATATATAAGCGAGTATAGGGATAAAAACAACCGCTGCATTTGGAGCGGAACATGCGCATTATGCTGCGCAAAACGTTGCCAATTGAGAATTTTGAAATTTTTTTAAATTAAGGACGTGATGTTTTGAAGATATTTACTAAGACTGATATCGGGCTGGTTCGCTCGGAAAATCAAGATAACGTCTGGGGTGAGATGCTCTCCGAGAGCGCCTGCGCCGCGGTTTTGTGCGATGGTATGGGCGGCGAGAGTCAGGGCGGTCTTGCGAGCAGGATAGCCGTAGATATGATCTCATCGCGGATCAAGGATAATTTCAGCGAGATGATGAACCGAAATTCCGTGCGCAACCTGTTGATCACTGCGGTCGTTGCGGCAAATTCCATGGTGTGGGACACGGCGCGTCAGAAGGTTCACGAGGTGATGGGGACCACCTGCGTCGCGGCTATTGTTTTCGGCGGAACCGCGTATATCGTAAACGTCGGTGATTCGCGCGCTTATCAGCTTTTTACTCAGGGCGACGATGAGTGCATACGCCAGGTGACGAAGGATCACTCGCACGTTCAGGAGCTGGTCGAGCGCGGAGAGATCACCGAGGAACAGGCAAGAACTCACCCAAAGCGCAACAAGATCACACGCGCTATCGGCGCGGAGTCGGTGGTCACGCCGGACTACTTTGAGCTGCCGATGAACAGCGGCGATATGCTGCTGCTGTGCAGCGACGGGCTTTCCGCTTATGGTGACGATCTGGATATCCTTGACATCTGTTTCGACTCGGAGAATGAGAACTGCTGTGATGATCTTGTAAAATATGCCAACGGCAACGGCGGAAACGATAACGTTTCGGTGGCATTTATCGTAAATAATTGATTTTCTTGTATCGATGTAATTTGGCGATCTTGCACAATTTTGTGCAGCACAGTTGAAATGATTTGTTTGAAATTTACCATCATGGACGAGTGATTTGTTTATTTTAAAGAAAAATACCGAAATTTTCGTCAACCTATTATTAAGTTGGTGCATTGACTTTGTATTAAATAAGTGGTATTATGTAAAGTGGATTTTAATATTA
>JAIEDJ010000223.1 GCA_029068025.1 Oscillospiraceae bacterium
GACAAACCGTGTCCGAATAATTCGAAGCAACTTGCTCCGCAATATCCATCAGCTTGCTTCCGATCCCGTTTCTTCGATATTTTTCAAGCACGCCGAAATCCACAATTTCAGGGATCCCCCGATTCGCGAAAGAACCGGTCTCGGGATTCGGATATACGTGGATATATCCGGCCACATTTCCCTGATACTCCGCAACCAGCGCGACACACTTTCCGTCTGCCCGGTGCCGCAATCTCATTTCGTACTTTTCTGTCGTTTGATTCCACCCTTGGGCGATTTCCTCACGGGTAATGATCTGTGCGTCACTCTGCACCATATCACGAATTCGTAGCTTTTCATCTTCGTAATAGATCATATCGTATCCCCTTATTGCTCGGCTTTACTCACGCATAAATTGAAATTTAACTATCTGATGTAGGTCTGTTATATCTTTCAAAATGAATTGAAATGTCAATAAATGAGGGGTACCCCTGCTCTTTTTTCAGTGAATTGTTTATCTTGTAATATATTAGCATAATAAAATCATCAATTCCGATTTTCCAATCTCTCTTAAATCGAAATAAACTCCGCCGTTCTCCCCCGAAAAACCGCGATTTGATCAAATCCCGCTTGCCTCGCGACTTCGATCCCGTCAAGGATATTTTTTCCGAGGTCGGCGGTCGAGTGCGCGTCCGTGGCGATCGTTAAAATCTCCCCTCCGAGTTCGCGGTATCTTTTTACACAGGGGAGATTGGGGAGGGTTGTTCCGATCTTTTCCCGAACCTCCGAGGTGTTGATCTCGATCCCTTTTCCGTTTCGGATCAGCGTTCGGAAAATTTCGTCAATGGCGGGTTCGTATTTTTTCATATCGACCGTGATCCCGCAGTCGCCGCAGATGTAGCGGAGCGGGTAGGTCAGGTGCCCCAGAACGTCAAAGTCCGATGTTTCTGCCATTTCAAGCAGCTCCTCAAAATAAAGCGGCAAGAGCTTTTCGGGCGGCTCCTTCCGGTAATCGAGAAAATAAAAATCCTCATGGCCGCGGATCATATGGCAGGAGCCGATCACGAAATCGTAAGGATTTTCGGCAAGAATTTTTTCGGCAAGGGCGGGGTCGTGGTGCGACTGTCCCAATTCGGCACCGTACAGCAGAACGATCTCCTCCGCGTACTTTTCCTTTAGGGCAGGGATCGTTTCCGCCGCTTCGCGCGACGACCGTTCCGCTCCGTATTCTCCGTCATAAAACAGATTGACCTCAATATGGTCGGTGATCGCGTAATGCGTCATGCCGAGCGCGATTGCCCGGTTTACCATGTCCTCCGCCGTGTCATCTCCGTCGAAGGAGAAGCGGGAATGGGTATGAAAATCAAAAGAAATGCGGTTCATCAAAGTCCTCTATTCTGCACAGGCGCAAATGTTTAAAAACAGTATATCACATTTTTCAATTTTTGTCTATGACAATGTTTACTTTTTCCGAAAAATATAGTATAATGTATTTTATATGATTGTGATTTTTCTGGAAACGGCGGCAGAACCGGACGTTTCGGAGAATCAAAGGGATAGAAAGGAACGGTACAATTTATGAGAGCGGTAGTAGCGGTGATCGGGAAGGACACGGTCGGGATCCTCGCGCGGGTAAGCGCGATCTGCGCGGAATATAACGCGAACATCATGGACGTCACGCAGACCATTATGCAGGATCTGTTCGCGATGACGATGATGATCGACATCTCGAAGTGCAGTGAGAAATACGGCGTACTTGCCGAAAAGCTGAAAAAATGCGGCGAGGAAATGAACCTCCAGATCCATGTCATGCACGAGGATATTTTTAACTCCATGCACAAAATCTGATTCATACGATTTCGCGACCTAAATGTGTACAAAAATTCAAACAAAATCTTGGATAAATGGATTTTGTGCAGAATTTTTGTCTGCACATTGGGAGTGAAATAGTATCAGCGCACCACAGAAAGGAACGGCGTAAGAAATGCTGAATACAAATGATATTCTCGAAACGATCAAGATGATACAGGAGGAAAACCTCGATATCCGTACCATTACGATGGGGATTTCCCTCCTCGACTGTATCGACAGCGATATTGACAAAGCCTGCACCAAGGTTTACGATAAAATGATGCGCCTTGCGTGCAATCATGTGAAGGTCGGCGAGGAGATTGAGGCGCGGTACGGAATCCCGATCATCAATAAGCGCCTTTCGGTCACCCCGATCGCCATGCTTGCCGCGGCAGCAAAGGGAAGCCCCGTAAAATTCGCGCAGACGCTTGAAAAGGTCGCCGAGGGCACGGGCGTGAACTATGTCGGCGGGTATTCCGCGCTGGTTCACAAGGGCTTTTCGGCGTGTTATCGAGATCTGATCGATTCGATTCCCGAGG
>JAIEDJ010000224.1 GCA_029068025.1 Oscillospiraceae bacterium
GGTAATACCTGCTTTCTTATTTGTTTTCAATAGGAGTAACAATAGGCTTTCCGTCTTTGTCAAGCAGAGGGGTAAGACCGCCGCCGTAACCGTTCAAATGGAAAAGATAATTAACGCCTGTCTGCAAATCAACAATTACCTCGGTTGATCCGGATAAGCCATTGCTTTGCGTATATACCTTAACAAATCGCTTGTTATCCATTGTTACCTCCGAAAAAATCAGCCGTTCTCTGCCTCGAACTTCTTCATAAACTCAACGAGCTTCTCAACACCCTCAATGGGCATAGCGTTGTAGATGGAAGCTCTCATACCGCCAACGGTTCTGTGACCCTTGAGGTTTTCAAAGCCGGCAGCCTTGGACTCCTTGACGAACTTAGCGTCAAGCTCCTCGTTTCCGGTAACGAACGGAACGTTCATGATCGAACGATCCTCGGGACGAACGGTGCCCTTGAACAGCTTGGACTGATCGAGGAAATCATAAAGGATCTTAGCCTTCCTCTCGTTGTGAGCCTTCATAGCCTCAAGACCGCCCATCTTCTTGATCCACTTGAATACCTTGCCGCAGATGTAGATAGCGTAGCAGTTCGGAGTGTTGTAAAGCGAATCGTTGTCAGCCTGGGTCTTCCACTTGAGCATAGTGGGAGTTCCCGGGAGGACATCGTCGGTGATGAGATCTTCGCGGATTATCGAGATAACCAGACCCGCGGGGCCTACGTTCTTCTGAACGCCGCCGTAGATAACGCCATACTTGGTAACGTCTACCGGCTCGCTCAGGAAGCAGGAAGAAACGTCCGCAACAAGGAGCTTACCCTTGGTGTTGGGAAGCGTCTTGAACTTGGTTCCGTAAATGGTGTTGTTCTCACAGATGTAAACGTAATCAGCGTCCTCGGGAATATCGAGGTTTGAGCAATCGGGAATGTAAGAGAAGGTCTTGTCGGCGGAAGAAGCGACAGCCACAGCCTCGCCGTAGATCTGAGCCTCCTGATAAGCCTTCTTAGCCCACTGACCGGTGATGATGTATGCAGCCTTCTTGTTCTTCATCAGGTTCATGGGAACCGCCGCGAACTGCTGAGAAGCGCCGCCCTGAAGGAACAGTACCTTGTAGTTGTCGGGAATGTTCATCAGCTCGCGGAGATCCTTTTCCGCGGTCTTGATGATGTCGTCATACGCCTTGGAGCGGTGCGACATCTCCATAACGGACATACCGGTGCCGTTGTAGTCAAGCATCTCGTCCGCTGCTTCCTTCAATACCTCTTCGGGCAGGACCGCGGGTCCCGCGCTGAAATTGTAAACTCTCATTGGAAAACCTCCTGTAACTCTTTCTTTTGTTTTAATTAATTTTGATTTGGGCATTACCCACCAACTTATATTATATGACATTTGAGCCGATATGTCAAGCGGAATTTCTCAATATTAGCAAATTTTTGTCAAAGTCGGGGGGAAGTTCCGGAGGTGAAAATGGAAAAATCTATGTCAATTAAGTGATTTTTCCGTCAATTAAGGGATTATTTATTAAAACAGTATTGAAATTTGTTATAATTATAATGTATAATACTGTTTTATGACAGAAAATTATGATTAAGAGGTATAAAACTATGAAAATGCTGCAGGAAAACGAAACAAGCGCGAACCTTGCCGCAGCAAAGGTCATGCGGGTGAGCATTATCGTGCTTACGGTGGTTCTGATCCTGAACATTGTCGGGATCTTTATCGTCGATATGACGCAAATGGTGGTAGCGTACATAGCGGGCACTGTTATGCTTGCTGTTCCGACGCTGATCGTGAACATTATGAAGAAGAAAACGGAGCGTTACACGAAGTTTGTGATCGTATCCTGCGCGGTGCTGTTTACGGGGATACTTGCCGTGATACTGCCTAAGCACGCGATATTGCTGTACGTTTACCCGATAGCGATCTCCAGCCTTTATTTTTCGGGCGGTCTGAACATTTTTTCGACGATCTTCACGATAATCACGGTATCGGCGGCGCAGATCATTTCGTTCTATATCCCGTGCGATAAGGACGCGAATTTTATCACCTTCAAGCAGGTCATACTGTTCGGTATCCTGCCGAGAGCTATGATCCTGTTCGCGATCTCGCTGATCTTCACCATGCTGTGCAAGCGCACCGCCGCGATGCTGGGAACTCTTATGAGTGCGGAACAGCAGGAAATGCTGCGCGAAAAATCAGCGGAGATCTCCAGAACGCTTGTGAATGCCGTGAGTGAGATGGATACTCTTTCGGCGCAGTCCGCGCAGTCCGGAAGGACCGTTACCCAAGAATCCGAAAACGTTCTGCGCGACACGGAGGCAAATTCCGAGCATATCAAGTCTGTGAGGGAAAATATGAGCGCGATCTCCGAAAACCTCAAGGAGCTTGACACTATGAGCTGCGAGATCGGGCGGCTGCTGGGTCACTCCGAGGAGATCTCTGCCGAGAACAACAATTCCCTTGCCGTTGCGGAAAAGGGAATGGAGCAGATATACAATCATACAGACGAGACAATGAAAACGATCTCGGAGCTTTCAAAGCAGTCAAAGCGGATCTCCGAGATGGTAAAGGTGATCGAGGATATCTCATTGCAGACAGATATACTGGCGATCAACGCTTCTATCGAGGCGGCTCATGCCGGCGCGATGGGCGCGGGATTCTCCATAGTCGCGCAGGATATCGGTACGCTTTCGGCAAAAACCAAGAGCTCCGCTCAGGAGATAGGGAAGATCGTCTCGCAGTTTATGAAAGACCTTAAGACCGCGGTATCCTCTATGGAGCAGAACTTCACGCTTACGCGTGATGGCACGGAGAATATGCGGATGATCAAGGCGTCCGCCGAAAGGCTCAGCAGCTCGAACTCCGAGATCTCTGAGAATATCGGGCATATCGCGGAGGTCATCTCAAGCGTTGCCAAAAGCGGAAGCGAGGTGACAGACAGGCTTACGGATATAAGCGAAAATATGTCAAGAAATTACGCCGCTGTTTCCTCTGTTTCCGAGACTATCCGCAATACGGGAAAGAGCATTGAAACTATGAGCGGAATGGTCAAGAGCATTAAGGAAATGTCGGAGCAGCTGAACAGCTTTGCGTGATGTAATGTCAAGTGCCGTGAGCGGCATTTTAATGGTGAGGAAGAAAATTCAGAACGCGCGGCACGATAGAAAAGTGCCGCGCGTTTTGATCTGTAGAAAAAATCAATATCTACATTGTTTCAAGATATCTGTTACTGTGCGTATTCCTCGTCAAGGGTATCAAACAGAAAATCGAAGCTGCTTTTCGGCGTTTGCAGACAGGTCTCCAGAACGTTTGCGAATATTTTCAGCTTCTTTTTGATGGAGGATCTGTCCTGCAAGCCTGTTGAGCTGTCCAGAAATACCGTCAGCGTTGCGACAATTATTTCCGCGCTTTCCTTGGGATATTCCGTTTTGATGGAGTCCTCATCAATTCCTTGCTCAAGCAGCAGCGTGAGTATCGGGGACAGCTCCTGAACGGCGATCGCCTTCAGCTTGTTGTGCAGCATTGGGTCGTCGTGCAGATGAAGTGTAACTATCAGATTGCGTCGGCTGTCGCCGAAGTCCTTTTTCAGCACGCTCTTAAACAGCTGCTTTATGCGTCCGAGCGCCGTTTTTTCGGAGCTTACATGATCGAAATACTCACGGATCGCGCGGCGGTAGCTGCGCTCTATCACGTTGTCAAGTATCTCGTCCTTGCTGTCGAAGTAATAGTAAACACTGCCCTTAGCGACATTTGCCTTTTGAGCTATCGATTCCACCGATATCTCCTTGAACGGCACAGTGCACATAAGTTCTTCAAGCGCGTCGTATATCAGCTCGCGCTTGTCGGGTTTATTTTGTTTCATGATGATATTCCTTTACATATTGCTCCCGTCGGTTCATGCGCTGACCGGAGCAGGTTATTTAAAAGCAATTTGCGAACCGCGCTGCGCTCCTTCGCCGCTTAGCGCTATCTGAGCGGGCACACTCCATTCCTTCGTCACTCTGTATGCCGCGTCGCTAATTTCGCAAATTGCACTAAACATTATGACATTGGTCTTGGCAAATCTTGGTTTAGCAGAAAAATCAACAGTTTAATTCAAATATTTTATGATTTTTTATTATTATAGCACAAAGTTTTAAAAATTTCAATATTTTTTTAAAAAATACTTGACTAGCGGTCAAAAAAGTGGTAATATATTAGCAAGGGTTCGACCGGGAGTCGAATCCCGAAATTCGGCAATACACGCACAAAAGGACTATTAAGCATACTTGCGCGGGTATTGTTGTTATTTATTAAAATTTGCCGACCGGAGGTCAATGATCACAATGAATATGATGCCTGTTTTTTTTACGGCTGCGGGGATCGCCGCAGCGGGTACCGCCGCGTGTTATATCGGAGCGCGCACGCTTTTTAATCGGGTAATACCGCGCCAGGACGGGGTTCGCGTAGACACAAGCGAAATGGCGGACGCGGACAAGTGGGAGAGCTATCTTGCGGGGATCCGCGCCGTCAGGGAGAAGTTCCAGACGCGCCCGTCCGAGCATGTTACGATAAAGTCCCGCGACGGACTTACGCTTCACGGGGATCTGTTTTTGGCTCAGAAGCCGGCAGTGCGCACGGCGATACTGTTTCATGGCTACACAAGCTGCGGAATAAATGACTGCTCAAATATGGCGGAGTACTTTATGGAGCGCGGATACAACACGCTTATAGTCGACCAGCGGTCACACGGAAAGAGCGAGGGGCAATATATCGGATTTGGAATTCTCGACAGATATGATTGCGTAAACTGGATAAAATATATTACGGAGCGTCTTGGCGAGGACAGCAAAATAGTACTGTACGGCGTTTCGATGGGCGGCGCTACGGTGCTTATGGCAAGCGGATTCGATGATTTCCCGAAGCAGGTCAAAGCGATCGTCGCGGATTGTGCTTTCACCTCGCCGTATGATGTTTTCGTGCATATTTTAAAGCGCGATTACCATTTGCCGCCGCACCCCATAATGGATATCAACGACAAAATGTGCAGAGATACGGCGGGCTACGGATTTCAGGATTATTCAACGCTTGACGCGGTGAAAAAAGCGCCTTGTCCTTATCTTTTCATTCACGGCAAGGAGGATCTGTTCGTTCCTACCGAGATGTCCATACACAATCACGCGGTTTGCACCGGCGAAAAGAAACTGCTGCTTGTTGACAACGCGGGACACGCTGCATCGCTTTACGAGAACAGGGAGCTGTATTACAAAACAGTAAACGAATTCCTGGACAAGTACGGAATGTGATCTAAGGAGCGGAATGGTTATTATGAAAGAGTTTAATATCAATGGGACAGTGATGCAGTGCTATCCTCTCTGCGCGGCGCAAAGACTGCATTTTTATACGATCAAGTACGCGCCACACCAGGTCACTAATATCGGCACCGGTCTGTATATCAAGAACGATGTGGATTTCGGCGTGCTGAAGCAGAGCGTTATGGAGGCGATCGCGGGATTTGATACCATGCGGCTGCGCTTCGTCGAGGACGAGGACGGGACGGTCTATCAGTATGTGGTGCCGTTTGATGAGAGGGAGCCGGGGTTCTTCGACTTCTCGAACTGGAAGGAAGAGGACGCTCACCGCGAAATGGAGCAGTGGACTCAGAAGCCTTTTGAGCGGTATAATTCTCCGATGAACAGTGTTGTTATGATAAAGTACCCGGGCGGATATAACGGAATTTATCTCAAGGTTGATCATATGACGATGGATTCCAGCTCGCTGATCGAGTTCAACAAGTTGGTGCTGGAGCTGTACTGCGCAAAGATGTACGATTATCCGCAGCCCAAGCCGCTGCAGCCGTATATCAAGGCGCTTCTGAAGGATCTTGAGTATGAGAAGAAGAACAGCCCCGCGCGCAAGGCGGACGAGGCGTTCTGGAAGGAACAGATCGAGGATAAGAACGAGCCGATGTATACGGACTTTACGGGTCCGGGCAGACTGCTCACTCAGCGCAGAGAAAGCGGCAATCCCAAGCTCAGAAGCGCGATGGTAATCTCAAAGGATCCGTCAGCGGGGATCTCGGTATATCATCTGGAGGAGGAGCCTTCGGCAAGACTGATGAAGTTCTGTGAGGAGAACAAGATCACGATGGCGGGTCTGCTGCTTATGGGACTGAGGACGGTGCTTTCCAAGTTCAATAACGACGAGAAGGACGTTTCAGTCAAGACCTGCGTTGCAAGACGCGGAACTCTGCTTGAAAAGCACAGCGGCGGCACGAGAATACATTTCTTCCCGCTGAGAACGATCCTCGAACCCGAGCAGACGTTTATGGACGGTATCAGGACTATTCAGCTGGAGCAGAGCAAGATATTCCGTCACGCGAACTACGACCCTATCGAGCTTACAATGAAGCGCTCGAAATACAGGAAATTCACGCCCGGCGCAAGCTATGAGAGCATTTCTCTTACGTATCAGCCGCTGACTATCAGAAGCAGGGACTCGGATCTTCCCGATATTGATTACAAGACGTTCTGGTATTCCAACGGCGTGGCTGGGCAGCCCTTGTATCTCACGGTAATGCACCGTCCCGAGGATAACGGATTGAATTTCAATTTCGAGTACCGCAAGGACTGCGTGACAGAGCAGGAAATGGAATTCTTTTATTACTATCTGTGCCGCGTTTTGTTCAGAGGTATCGAGGACAAGGAACGTACTATCGGCGAGATACTTGAAATGATTTGATCCCCCTCTTTTGAAGAGAGGGGGGAAAGACGCGGGGGCTCCGCCCCCTGCACCCCTGCCAAAGGGGCAAGCCCCTTTGGATTCCCCATATTGCGCCAAAGGGGGCTTTGCCCTTTTGGCATCCCTATTTTTTTAATCAGGAGGTTTAGAGAGATATGTTTGAGGAACTTAAGGAGCTTATTTGCAACTACGTAGAGGTCGACGCGGACAAGATCACGCCCGACTCGAAGTTTATTGACGATCTGGGATTCAATTCGTTCGACTTTATGAGCTTTCTCGGCGAGGTCGAGGACAAGTACGGTATTCACGTAAACGAGGAAGAGATACTCGATCTTTCGACCGTACAGGACGCTGTCGATTACATCGGAAAGCTGAAAGGGTAATTTTATGAAAACATTATTTGAATTGGTCAGCAACGCAAAGAGCAAGTTCGGCGACAGAGTGTTCGTCAAGGAGAAAGCGGGCGACGGCGTTTCGGAAAAGACCTTCGGACAGTTCTGCGACGACGCTTACAGAGTTTCCGCGTTTTTGAAGGATAAGTTCGGCAAGACGATACACACCGCGACCATCGGGCCTACCAGCTACAATTATCTTGTTAGCCACATCGGTTCTATGGTCGGCGGCAACACGGGCGTTCCGATCGACGCGCTGCTTGCTCCCGCGGATATTGCGGAGCTGTTGGACAGAGCGGACGTTGAGGTGCTGTTCTACGATAAAAAATTCGAGGCGGCTGTTCCCGTATTCAAGGAAAAATGCCCGAAGATCAAGGAATATGTGATCATGACTGACAGATCGGACGGAGATACGGCGTTGGGAGATATCCTCGACAAGTACCGTCCTGAGACTCCGGCTGCTCCCAAGGAGAGCGATCTTGCGGCTATTCTGTTCACGTCGGGAACTACCGGCAAGGCAAAGGGCGTTATGCTGTCGCATGGTAATTTTATGGACAACGTTATGTGCTGTGACAACGAGAGCACTCCCGACGACGTTCTGCTGACGGTGCTGCCTATTCATCACGTTTATTGCTTCACCTGTGATATTCTGCTTTCGCTGCGTTATGGAACTTGTGTGTGCGTCAACGATTCGCTGATGAAGGTTGCGCAGAACCTCAAGCTGTTTGCGCCAACAATCATTCTGCTTGTTCCGATGATCGTTTCAACGATCTACAAGCAGATAAAGAACGTTTCCAAGTCAATGCCGCTTATCCCGATGAAGGTCATCGCGAAGAAGGCGTTCGGCGGCAGACTTAAGACGATGTACAGCGGCGGCGCTTACTTAAATCCCGAGCTTATCACGGCTTATGAGAAGATGGGTATTAAGATCGCGCAGGGCTACGGAATGACCGAGTGTTCTCCGAGAATCACCACGGGTGATCTTTCCAGAAAGTCGGTCGGCGATGTCGGAACCGTTGTCAAGGGCTGTGAGGTTCGTATCGTCGACGGCGAGATCACCGTCAAGAGCCCGTCGGTAATGCAGGGCTATTATAAGGACGAGGCGGAGACCGCCAAGACGATTATTGACGGCTGGCTGTACACGGGTGACCTCGGATATGTAGACGATCAGAACAGGCTGTTCATCACAGGCAGAAAGAAAAATCTGATCATTCTCTCCAACGGCGAGAACGTGTCTCCCGAGGAGCTTGAAAACAAGTTTGAAGCCGCTTCGATAGCGCAGGAGCTTATGGTATATTCCGAGGACGAAACGCTCACGCTTGAGCTGTTCCTCGGCAAGGAGCTGTACAAGGGCAAGAGCGATGAAAAGATCCATGCCGAGATCAAGGATAAGGTAAAGAAGATCAACAAGGAGCTTCCGTCCTCAAAGCAGATCAAGCGCATAAGGATCAGAGACGTTGAATTCGAGAAGACCACGTCGAGAAAGATCAAGAGAACGCAGCCTGTTCAGGGCGAGGTCATTTGATCAGAACGTGTTTTAAAACTTAAATTGGCAATGCCGGGAATTTTCGTTCCCGGCATTTTTGATTTGATTACTTTAATTATTTTTTTTAAAAACCTATTGACATTTTCAATTATTTTGTATATAATTAAAACAGACGTTGCAAAACAAGCGATTTAATATAACGGAGATGATGATGTGCCGCCGAAAGCAAAATTTACAAGGAAAGAAATTATTCAAGCAGCATTGGAAATTGTCAGGGGCGAGGGCTTTGCCGCACTGACCGCGAGAGCCCTGGGAGCAAAGCTCGGCAGCTCGGCAAGACCGATATTTACGGTATTTCAAAGTATGGAGGAAGTGCAGCAGGCCGTTGTTGACGCTGCAAAAGCTCTGTACAGGGAATATATTAAACGCGGACTTTCAGCTACTCCCGCATTTAAGGGCGTAGGAACGCAGTATATTCTTTTTTCAATAAATGAACCTAAGCTGTTTCAGCTTTTGTTTATGAAGGAGCATGACGACATCCCGGAATTGTCAACGGTACTGCCGATCATTGACGAAAATTATGATGAAATACTTTCGTCAGTAAAGGACGGCTACGGTCTGACTCGTGAGACTGCGGAAAAGCTGTATCACCATCTTTGGGTATATACTCACGGGATCGCCGCCCTGTGCGCAACAAAAATGTGCCGTTTTACCGGCGAGGAGATCAGCACGATGATGACCGAGGTCTTTATCGGACTGTTAAACAGCTTAAAACAAGGTTAGTTTTGTACAATAATTAAATTACGGAGGCAGAACCATGGTAGAAGCAAAGGAAATAAGCAAATTCTACGGCAAGGGAGAAAGCCGTTTTCAGGTGCTGAAGAACATCAGTCTGAAAGTCAGGGACGGCGGATTTACCGTGATACTCGGCGCGTCCGGGTCGGGTAAATCCACGCTGCTGAACGTTGCTTCCGGGCTAGAGCGTCCCGACAGCGGCGGGGTGATCTACGACGGAGAAAATATCGCGGAGCTTTCCGATGACAAGCTCACCTCGTTCCGCAAGAGAAAGATCGGGTTTATTTTTCAGCAGTATTATCTGCTGCCGAATCTGACGGTCGACAGGAACGTTAAAATGGGCGCGGAGCTTGCGGGAAACAAGAACTACGGCGAAGTCATCGACGCGCTCGGGTTGTCCGAAAAACGGAACAAATATCCGCATGAGCTTAGCGGCGGCGAGCAGCAGCGCGTTTCGGCGGCGAGGGCACTCGCGAAAAAGCCCGAGGTGCTGTTCCTTGATGAGCCCACGGGCGCGTTGGACGAGGAGACCGGACGGCTGGTTCTCGACTACATACAGAAGCTGCAGGACGAATTGAAATTCACGATAATAATGGTTACGCACAACGCGAACATCGCCGATATGGCGGACTCGGTCATTGTGATGAACAGCGGGCGGATAGTGCGGGAATACCAAAACGAAACGCGCAAGTCCGCTTATGAGATAGGGTGGTGATCATATGATCGTCGGAATAAAGAGCGTTTTAAAGCTTGTCGGGATCGTGATCATTTCGGCGTGCGCGGTGTTTGTGTGCGCTTTATTTTTAAACTACAATATCGATCTTGACGGTATCGAAGATATGATCTCGGGTGTGGAGATCAAAGCGCTTTATGACGCGATGAAAATGACAGGGACGGTTGTCAGCGCCGTAAGCGGAGGATGTCTGCTGATCACATCGGCGATCATGCTCGTGTTTTACGTCAAGCACTACATTGACGCGCACCGAAAGGAGCTCGGGATCTTAAAGGCGCTTGGATACAGTAATTTTAAGAT
>JAIEDJ010000225.1 GCA_029068025.1 Oscillospiraceae bacterium
CGGCTACGCTCCACTTCGTTACGCTCCGCCGCGTGGCACCGCTTTTTGAAATTTCTCCTGCCGCCTTATTGCGTTGATCTTGGCGTATCACTGCTCACTTAAAATAAACATATCGTAGATCACACGGATCGCCTTCTCGAAGTCCTTCTCATCAATGCCGACGATGATATTAAGCTCGCTGGAGCCCTGGTCGATCATTCTGATGTTGATGTCCGCGTGTGAAAGCGCCGCGAACACGCGTGTAGCGGTTCCCTTCTTGGAGCGCATTCCGCGTCCTACGACCGCGATAAGCGCCAGACCGTCGATGATCTCGAAGTGATCGGGACGGAGAACGTCCTTGAGCCGTTGTGTGACCTTCTCGCGCTGCTCGTCAAGCTCCTTGGAGTTTACCACAATTGTCACGGTGTCGATTCCCGTCGGCATATGCTCGGGATACACGCCGTGATTCTCGAGCACCTGCAGCATACGGCGCATAAATCCGTTCTCGGAGTTCATGCGGTCCTTTTCAATGGAGATCGCGGAGAAGTCCTTCTTTCCGGCGATACCCGTGATCAGATACTTCGCCGCGTTTTCCGTGCCTGCGGGAACGATCAGCGTTCCGGGATCCTTGGGGGCGTTGGTGTTCTTGATGTTGATCGGGATATTCGCGCTGCGCACGGGGAAGATCGCGTCCTCGTGAAGCACTCCCGCGCCCATATAGGAAAGCTCGCGCAGCTCGGAATATGTGATCTCCTCGATACCGGCGGGATTGGTCACGATACGGGGATCAGCCACCAGAAATCCGCTTACGTCCGTCCAGTTTTCGTACAGATCCGCGCCCACCGCCTTTGCGACAAGCGAACCCGTGAAGTCGCTGCCGCCGCGCGAGAACGTTTTGACGGAACCGTCGGGCAGAGCGCCGTAAAATCCCGGAATGACCGCGTTCGGCGTTTTTTCCAGAATAGCTCCCAGACAAGCGTTAGTGATATCGGCGTCAAAGTTTCCCTTGTGGTCGAAGAAGATCCCCTTTGCAGCGTCCACAAACGCGAATCCCAGGTATTCCGCGAGGATCCTTCCGTTAAGGTATTCGCCGCGCGACGCCGCGTAATCGCGGGTAGCGCCGTCACGGAAATCCGCGCCGATCTTTACGTACTCGTCTTCAAGCGACATATCAAGCCCCAGATCCTTGATAATGCCGTCGAAACGCTCACGCACGGGTGCGAACGCCTTAGCGAAATCCGCGCCCTCGGCTACGCTGTCATAGCACTGATACAGCAGATCCGTCACCTTGGTATCTTCCTTGAAGCGCTTTCCGGGAGCGGACGGGACTACATAGCGGCGTTCCTTGTCAGCATGAATGATATCCGCTACCTTCTTGAACTGTTTAGCGTCCGCAAGAGAGCTTCCGCCGAACTTAACTACCTTGCTCATAATATAATACTCATTCCTTTCATAAAAAACAACATATATTCATTTTATCATAATTCTATTAAAAATGCAATAGGTTTTATTCAAAAAACACGGAATAAAGCCGTTTTTTCATAAATTGCGGCGATTTTCCACGAAAAAAGAAAAGCGCTCCAAATAATCGAAGCGCTTTAAAATTGACATATTCCGACAAATATGTTATAATGTACTTGCCGGTGTATCCCCGAGCAACTTTACTTATGAAAGGGGGTGCGCAAGTATGCTAATCCTGAGTTTTACAGCTTCTTTTTTGGAGCTGCTATCTTCCGTCGCAGCAGGTGTTATGGCAACATACATCTGCAAATGGCTTGACGGCAAGAGAAAGTAACCGGCAAAAGCCTTAGCAAAAATCCGACCCCTCGCGAGCGGCAACTCGTGAGGGGTCAAACTTTTGTGCGCAAGCGCTGTAAAACATCCTGAGTTTGTTTACAAATATATTATATCACAACATCCCCGATTTGTCAAGTACTTTTTGCCGCGCTCACTTGACAAGCAAGGCGAGGTAGGCGGGGGAGAGCATTTTATTGCCGCGAAGAATTTCCATGATCAGTTTGTCAACTTCTGTGTTTTGGCATAATACGCGGCTTATCATTGCAACGGATTTTATAATGTACCTCTCCATATCAAAAACAGCGCTCAATTCGTCATCTGCACGATTTTGTATTTCGGCGATCGCGATCGTGTTTAATTTTACCAATGCAAAGCAAGCGGCATAAAACATAAAGTTTTCAAATATTGTGAAATCATGATTTTTAAACGGAACGCAAAGCTCCATCAACAAATTAAGAGCTATGTTTCTCATAACAAAAGGCTTTTTCTTAATGTATGCAGATAGCACCTCTTCGCCAGCTGTATACAGGTCGATATTAAATCTTCCGCTGTTGTCGGTCAATGAAAAAGTAGTATTGATATTGTTTGTTAATTTGCAAACAGCCTGCAGCGTTTGTCCGAGTATTCCAAGCTTTATATGATAATTGGGTTTGATATTTTCAATAGAATTTAATTGTGATTTATTATGCATTTGTGCTTTGAGCGTCTTTATTGCCTCGGGTATTCTGTCGATCTCGTTTTGTTCAACAAGTTTTGCAAGAGATTGAGCTGCTAATGCACATAATATGATCGAATCTTCAACCGAGTATCTTTTGTCTGAGATGGTTTCATAAAAAAATTCAAAAAGATCATATCTAAACTTCATTTCTGGATGCTTTTTTATCACTTCATCATTAGTGCTGATTACACTGACTACCTTTTCCACTCTCGGTCTTATATTTACAAGATCTGTTGCTTTGTCATTGTTGAGAATGTGCTTCATTATTTCGGGACAGCTCATTCGGCAATGTGCATACAATGCCGGTTCGGCAATCACATAGTTTCTTGGGTATACCCTGCAAGTATATGAAAGATATTCCGCACCCATTTCACGTTGTATTTTACAAAAGTTATCCTCTGTGAGAAAAGGACATCTTTTTTCTTCAAGAACTACAGAAAACTTTTTTGAGCTTTCATTGTATGCAAAAGATTTATCGCATAATTCTCTCAGTTCCTGCGGGCAATTAGGCGCGTTTTTTATTTTGTCGATCTCTTCCTGCGTCCAGTCAATCCGCCACCCCATGCAGCAGGAACTCGGGCAAGTACCGCCAATACATTGAAAATCTTTAAAATATCTGGGCTGTCTGTAATACATAATAAAATCTCCTTAAATATAATAGTCTCACAAAAACGCCCTCCCCTTGCGGAGAGGGCGCAATTGTCAAACTATCATGCAGCAATTAAGCTGCCGATAAATTCAATTGGCAAATTAGCCGAGGAGCTGCAGGATGGACTGCGGCTGCTGATTTGCCTGAGCGAGCATGGACTGAGCAGCCTGCTGCAGAATGTTGAACTTGGTGTAGTTCATCATTTCGCTTGCCATATCGGTATCGCGGATCGAAGACTCTGCCTCCTGGATGTTCTCAGCGGTGGTGGTCAGGTTGTCGATCTTGTGCTCGAGACGGTTCTGAGTAGCACCGAATGTTGCGCGAACCATGGATACCTTGTTGATAGCGTTATCGATTCTGTCGATAGCGTAGTTAGCAGACTCCTGAGTGCTCAAGGAGAGGTTAGCAGTGTTCAGACCGTCAGCGCGGCTGGAGATGTTGAGGTTAGCCTTGAGCTTGCCCATACCCTCGGTGGAGTATTCCATAGTGAAGTCAACGCTGTCCTTAGTACGAGCGCCGGTCTGGAGAACCAGGTGATCGGTGTAGGTCAGAGGAGCGTTAGCAGACTTGTTGGAGTTAGCCTTGGAAACATTGCCGGTCTTTGCTATTTCAACAGAAGCAGCAGCACCCTTTTCATACTTGCCTGCCTCGATAGCAACCTTGTATTCGAAGTGACCGGTAGAAAGTGTAGCGGGAGCAGTAGCAGCGGTTCCCTGCTTAACACCTGTCATTGTAATAAGGGTATCAGATCCGTTCTTGATCTCAAGCTTGTTGTCCGCAACAGTCCAGTGGAATGTAAATTCAGTATTACCGATAGTTACTTTTGCATCTGTTGCCGAGCTAACAAGATTTGTACCGTCTGCCAATGTGATCGACATATCACCTGCAGCAGTTACAGCATTTTTAAGATCAACGGAAACAGTACCGCCATTCAACTGATCAATCAGAGCCTGGACATCAGCGGTCATGGTCGCATCTGTAACCTTAGTGTTATCTACTGTAACAGTAAGGTCGGTTGCACTCTCTTTTGCTGCTTTAGCGCTATCACTTCCGAGGTTAAAGGATGAAGAAATCTTAGTTGCGCCTGCGTTTGTGGGAGCATCGATACCAGTTGCGGGGTTATTGAAGGTCAAAGTGATGGTATCGCCGTTTGCCAGCTTGGTGCTGTCAAGAACAACATTAGCAACTACATCGGCAGCATCATATGCTGTCTTTGCAGTACCGTCAGCGCCGCCGATAGAAACCTTGAAACCGCCGTTATCGGTTGCTTCGGTGAAGACAACGTTCTTATTTGCTCCATTGGTAGCATTGATCGCTGTCCAAGTGTTGGCAGTCTTGTCATACTGGAAAGTGATATCAACGGACTCGGGACCCCATGTTCCGGTCTTACCGTCTTCTCTGGTCCAAGAAGCGTTCAAAGCCGCCCAAGCATTGTTTGCCTTTGTAGCATCGGTTGCCTGAGAGGCAGCGAGCTTAGCAGTTGCTGCGTTATCAAACACCTGACCGTCAAGTACAGATACATCGCTCTTGCTGAGCTTGGAAGGAGCGAGGGTCGGATTAACATAATCGAACTTGCCGTTTACAGCCTTGTTGCCGTCAGCCATCTGACCGCCGTTGAGCATTACAACGCCGTTGAAGTCGGTGTCAGCGATCTGGTTGAGTTCGTCGTTGAGCTG
>JAIEDJ010000226.1 GCA_029068025.1 Oscillospiraceae bacterium
AACCCATAGGGAAAGGGGGAGGGCGCCCGCATTTTTGTCGGATTTTATTCAGCCCTCCCCCTTTCCCGAAGGGTGTTCCCCCGCACACGGAGCGCGGGTGCAGTCAGCTAACTCCAAACAGACGAGAAATTCTGTAAATACACTTTTTCTGCAAGCGAACTCCGACACACAATGTGCGTCGGAGTTCGCTTCCATTACCCCTCGCTCAGGCATCCGTCCGAGATCGTCACGACGCGTCTGCACTGCGCCGCGATCTTCGGATCGTGAGTTACAATTATAACCGTCTTCCCTTTTTTGTTCAGCTCAAGCAGCAGCCCGACGATCTCTTCCGAGGTCTTGCTGTCAAGAGCGCCCGTCGGCTCGTCCGCCAATATTATCTCCGGATCGTTTACCAGCGCCCTCGCGATAGCCACGCGCTGCTTCTGACCGCCCGAGAGCTGATCGGCGCGCTTTCCGCACAGCTTGCCGATCCCGAGCTTGTTAAGCGACTGCCGCGCCATGCTCTTCATCTTGGAGTACGAGGTTCTTGAAAAAAGCAGCGGCACGCATACGTTCTCCAGCGCCGTTTCCCCAAGGATCAGCCCGAAGTCCTGCAATACGAACCCTATTCTTTTGCCGCGATAGCCGGCAAGTGTTTTTGTGCTCTTAAAATTGACTTTCTTGCCATCAAAGACCACCTCCCCCGAGGTCGGCGTATCCAGACAGCCGAGGATATGCAGCAAAGTTGACTTTCCCGAGCCGGATTCGCCGATCACCGCGATAAGGTCGCCGCGTTCTATGTCGAGATCGACTCCGCGCAGCGCTTCACAGGAATTGGCTTTGCCGGGATTGTAGATCTTTCCGATATTTCTTAAAGTTAAAATACTCATAGCTGTACCTCACATTTCCGTAATAATTTTCACAGGAGCGGTCTTCTTGATATTAAGCAGCGGCATAAGCGAGGTGAGCAGGAAGATCAGCCCCACAAACAGCACGGTAACTATCACGTTCGCTTCGGTAAGGCGCATATTTTCAAATCCGTTCTTGCCGTACCAATCAAGAAACATCGCGTAACCTATCCCGGCGGGAATAACAAGCTTGATAACGTTTTCCGCAAGCGATATCATTACGCCCGTGCGCCACTCCATGCCGCACATAAAATATACCGCGTATTTTTTCTTGAGGGCGATGGTCGAAAGCAGATTTCCGCTGCTCACGCCGGTTACGCAGACTATCATCATGAGGATAAATATCACGGACTGCATTTCGGTAAGATTTCGGTTGTTGTATTCGGCGGCGTCTGACAGCTCCTTGAACGAGAACATATATCCAATATCCGCAAGCTCGTCAAAAACCTTTTGCCTGTTTTCCTCGGAGACCTTGATGACCACGCCGCCATATGCATACGGATCATTGATCTCGTCATCGCAGAATATTATCGAGCCATTGCAATCATCGCCCGAGTCAAAGCAGGAATTGAGATCCATTCCGCTGCCGCCCGCGCCCAAGCTCAGAAGCATGGTGTTTCTCCGAAGAACGCCGATCACACGATAGTTTTTTGTCTCCTTCCATGTACCATGGCAGATCTGCACTACCTCTCCGACTTTAAATCTTGAAGCAAGATCGCTCCCGACAACGATCGGCGGAATACCGTCGTCCGATTCGTATTTATCAAACCATTTACCCCTTGAGAGCGGAAAGCTCATCTCATTCAAAAGCTCCCGCGGATAATGATAGGATATTATACGGTCGTCGTATAATCCCTCGCTGTTTTGGTGATCGGATAAAAGCTCACTGGCGCGATCCATTGAATACCACACCTCGATCACGCCGTCCCTCTTGAAGCGTTCAAGCGTTTCCTTTTCGTACTCCCAGAGCGAATTATGCAGATCCATACCGTCACCGACAATGTGCTTGCTCGGCGGTGCGGCATAGATATATTCCTCATAAAGTCCGCAGTTTTTTACGGCGTTGTTGATGTAATTCATGTGCATAAATTCCGAGAGCGTGATGTCCATAAAGAAAACGGAGAGCGCGACGAAAACGATCATGATCAGGTTGTGCACTGCGTCTTTTTTCAGATTTGAAAGTATTATTTTAAGCGGCTTCACGTCAATCCCTCCTTATATTCGCGACCTTGAACCGTTTGCAGACCCTCACGGTATTTATCAGCGTAAATACCGCGAACACGCCGAAGAAAATTCCGAACCCGATCAGAATATCGTTCGCAGTAAGCGAGGCGGTTTTCGTCATAAAAAGCCTCGACAGCGCGTTCAGCCCCAGTCCGACAAGATATGTCGACCCGCACAATATCAGCGACTCGCAGAGCGCCACGCCGATGATCACACCGTTTGACGCGCCGTTTATCCAATATACGGTGTATGCGGGAAGATTGACCGACTGCCAGTATTTTATCAGCGAAACCAGGCAGACCACGAGCATTATAACGATAGCGCTGTATTGCAGCTCGTTTGCTTTGACCATATTCGAGCCCTCAACGCCCGACTCGGGCGGCTTGGTGATATTGCCTCCGGGAAGGCGTTCGCGGACGAGTTGTTCAAACCGACCGAGCTGGGCGTCGTCAAGCCGCTTGGCGAACGTTATCCAGACCTCCGAAACTTTATCGTATTTCTCAAGGAATTTTTCCGGGAAAATAACGATGTCGCAGTCGCCCCTAATTGCCTCATACACACCTCTTATCGTGAATTCCTCGCCGTCCAGCGTGAACGGCTCGCCCGTCATTTTGAAACGCTCGCCGTATTCGAGAAGACCGTTATTCACCGCGCAGGCGTTGGTCTCCGAGCGCTCGAATTTATATTTATATCCCTCAGTCCAGTAGCCCGTAAACGCTCCGGTGGATTTCGAGATAAAGCTCGAACCGGCAATTTTCAGCCCCTCGTCCGTTTCCCCGAAAAACTGATAGCTTTCCGTCTCCGGGAATCCGTCCGCTCCAAGCGCCTTTATAAGCGCGTCCGCGTCCGCCGACGCACCCTTGGCGCGTATCTTATAGCGCGGAACATCCGCTTCGACGGCGTATTCATACATCTCGCCGCGCCATCTCGCGAACGAATACGAGTAATTCAGCACGAACGACCCACACACCATGCACGCGAGCAGCCAGAAAAACACCTTTCTTTCCGACCGCATAAACGCGGCAATGTCCTTTAATGTGATCCGTAAGATCATAGCTTCGCCCCCTAAAAAAATATTGGCTGTAACGTTACAAGAACATTATAGCCAATAATTTTTTTCAATTCAAGAGGTATTGCGTAAACGGCAATTTCACTTCGCAAACGGCAAATTTTTAAAATAATATGCTGATCTTGGCTGGTTTTATAATGTTGACGAGGGGCTGTTGATTTAAAAGAATTTCAAAATTCCAACTTGGCGGCAGCAGAGCTGCCGTCAAGTTGGAACCGGTCGAAATTTTTTCTTGAGAAAAAATTTCGACACTTTTTGAAATTCACTGCTCAATTAATTTGTTGATCTATATCGACTGCTGTCAGCCATATTTCCGCTATAAAATACCCGTTTTCGTCGCGGAATTCCGCGCTGCCGGAATATTTCTCCGCGATCCTTCTCACCGACATAATGCCGTATCCGTGCGAGGCGCTGTCCGATTTGCTTGTGATAAGCGAGGGATTGACTTCCAGAACGGGCGCTTCAACGCTGTTTTTCACAGCGATGAACAGCATGGATTTTCTGCGCTCGATGATAAGTTCTATTTTCGGAGAACCGCCGCAGTTCTCTATGGCGTTGTCCAGCAGATTGGAAAGCAGGATGCTTACGTCCAATTCCGCGCTGCCGATGTTTTCCGTATCAATTGTGCACTTCGTCTCTATCCCATGCTGTGAGCAGACTGTTAAACGATTGTTTACGACCGCGTCGATGACCGCGCTTCCCGTGCTTATCCCGACAACGGCGGCGTTGATCTTCTCGTCAAGAACGTTCTCGATATACCGCTTTGCCTCTTCGGGCTTTCCGTCTGAGATAAGCTCCGCAGCCGCCGTGAAATAATGCCGCATATCGTGCCGCAGCGTGCGCATTTCAAAATACCGCTCCCGCGCTTCAAGCACGAATTTTTCCTGTGCCGCGAGGTTTATCCGTGTGAGCATATATTCTTCCTCGATAACACTGTCGCGCTGCATTTTCCGCAAAAGAAAATAAAGAAGAACGTTCATCGCGGCGACCAGAATGCTTACGAAAATAAGCACGTTCCCCGAATGGCGGTTTTCGTCCGAGACCGTCCACAGCAGGAAAACCACAAAAAACGAGATCAGAACGCTCGACAACTGTATTATCCATTGGAACGAGGTGAGCGGATATTTTTCCCGCTTACAGCGCCGGATAAGATGCTCGCAGATCATCAGCAGCAGTAATTTCAATATCAGTCCGAACCACATCCCAAGCCCGTGCGGAAGAATATCCTCGATCTGTGAGAGCACAAGATGCAGCGCAAAAAACGCTGTTGAAGTCAACGATAAAAGCAGCTTTTCGCGCAGCCCTCCGCGCAGAAGGCAGACCTCGAACCAAAGCACGATACCCGCAGAGAACGCGGCGCTGATAATGTTGAAAAAATTTTCGGGCATAATGGCTATCGCGACGACTGAATTAACGGAGATCAGCAGCAGAAACAGCAGAAATGATTTTACAAAGGTCATACGATCTTTTTTATAACCCAGAAGACCGGTGCATAGCCGCACAGTTATTATAGGCTCGAAAAGCCAGCTCAGAATCGGGATCAATGTATTCACAGTGCCGTCCCTCCAAAGGATCTTTTAAACTTCTCCCGCACCGCTTCCGCCTTGTATCGGCTGAGCGGAACGGCTGTCTGATCGTCAAGGATCACCTGCCGCGACTCGATGGCGTAGATGTATTTGCAGTTGACGAGATAGCTCTTGTGAGTGCGCACAAAATCGAAATCGGAAAGCTGTTTTTCAAGCTCCGAAAGGCTGCCGCTGCACTCGGCGCTTTCGCCGCTGTTCAGCTGAACGCGCAGGGTGTGCCCGAAGATCTCGATATACTGGATATCGGCAATATCAAGATAGATCTCGCCGTTTATCGTGCGCAGCGTGAACTTTTTTCCCGCGCCGAGCTTTGCCAATTCCCTTGAAACAGCTTCCAGAACCTCGGGGAGCTCTTCGTTAAGATGGGATTTCCGCACGAACCGAAACGGACGGAATCTCAGCGAGGAATACACAAGCTCATCATGATCGGTCACAAAAACGATCAGCGTTTTTTCGCCGCCGACAGCCTCCGCGATTTTGAAGCCGTCGATCTCGGGCATATCTATGTCCAGAAAGACCGCGTCAAACGGCTCCGCTCTGTGCGCGTCCAGAAGCTCACCGCCTTTGCTGAACGCCAGAACGTCAGCATTCGCCCCCAACGCCGCCGATCCGTCCGATATCTCAGAGCACAGCCGCTTCAATATTACGGGTTCATCATCACAGACCGCGATCCTCATTGCTCCACACCCCCAAATGCGCCGTCATTCGGTTTACGGTTTATTTTAACACAAAATACAAAGATTGTCAATACGGACAACCGTATTATTGGGTATCAACTTTAAAAAAAATTTTATCGCAGCTATTGACAAATACGGATATCCATGATATAATATTATCAAGATATCAAATTGATATCAAATTCATCAACTTATTCAAAGGATGGTGTTATGTATGAAAAATGTTGAAAAATCAATGGTGTACGAAGAAAAAGAGGTTCGCGCGGCAAGCGGCTGGGCGGTGTTCTTCATCACGGTGCTTCTGTATATCGGAGCGATCGTGCTTGTCATCGCGTCCGGAATATCCCTTGACAAGGAAGAAACTCCGGCGGGCTTTGCGGGATTGATAACCGGCATAATCTGGCTGACGATCGGCTGGTTTCCTATGCTGGGTCTTAAGATCATGCGCCCAAACGAAGCTCTCGTGCTTACATTGTTCGGAAAATACATAGGTTCTTTGAAAAAAGAGGGCTTCTTCTTTGTAAATCCGTTTTCCACGCCCGTAGGCGGCACAAAGCTCTCCCTCAAGACCATGACCCACAACAACGAAAAGCAGAAGATCAACGACCTTTCGGGAAATCCCATCGAGGTCGGTATCGTGATCACCTGGCGCGTTGTCAACACCGCAAAAGCTGTGTTCAATGTGCAGAATTTCGGAACGTTTCTGTCCATTCAGGCGGACACCACCCTGCGCGACGTTGCGCGGTGCTACCCCTATGACAGCACCGATTCGGACGAAAAAACGCTGCGCGGTTCTTCCGTAGAGGTCAGCGACAGGCTCAAGGAGCTGCTCCAGGAGCGCGTTGAGATCGCGGGTCTGGAGATCATTGAGGCACGTATCGCTCACCTCGCTTACGCCCAGGAGATCGCCGCCGCAATGCTGCAGAGACAGCAGGCGACCGCTATAATTGAGGCGCGCCAGAAGATCGTTGACGGCGCGGTCGGAATGGTTGAAATGGCGCTGAAAAAGCTCAGCGAAAGCGCGATATGCGAGCTTGACGAGGAGCGCAAGGCACAGATGGTCTCCAACCTCCTTGTAGTCCTCTGCGGAAACAAGGACGCTCAGCCTATCGTAAACAGCGGCTCGATCTATTAAAGGAGAGATGACAAAAATGACATTTTCCGACAGCACGATAGCCGCTCTGGTGATCTGCATGATACTGGCGGTTCTGATCCCAATCGCCGCCGTGATAGTTTTCAAGCTGAAAAACCGTGACGCGCGGCTGCCGTGCGCCCTGATCGGCGCGGGTACGTTCATCCTTTTCGCCATTATTCTCGAGGGGCAGCTCCTTCATTCGATAATGCGCCCCATAGTCAGCGGAAACGCGGTCGCATACGTATTATACGGTGCTCTCGCTGCAGGAATATTCGAAGAAACAGGGCGCTTTATCGCATACAAGACGATAATGAAAAACAACCTCACAACAAAAAACGCCGTTATGATGGGATTAGGTCACGGCGGCGCCGAAATGTTGCTGTTGCTGGGGTTCTCGATGATAAGTCTGATCGGGAGCGCGATGATGGTAAACTCGGATGGTCTGGAATCCGTTATAAGAACATTGTCGGCAGGCAATGCAGAGAAAGCCGTATTGATCCGCGCACAGCTCGAATCACTCACCGCCTACAACTTTGGGACTATGGCGCTGAGCATATACGAAAGACTGCTCGCGATGACGTTCCATGTTTGTATGTCGGTGATAGTTTTTCACGCGGTGACGCAGCCCGGAAAAATGCGCCTGTATGTGCTTGCGGTCATTCTCCACGCCCTGCTCGACGTTCCCGCCGCTATGTATCAGGTCGGAGCATTGAGCATACCTGTCGTGTATATAGCAATGACGATATTCACCGCAATAGTTGTCGGACTCACGATAACTATGACGAAAAAATACTCGGGCAGAGACGAATTCTGACCGATGATCAATAAAGAAAGGAGTGAAGACCGTTGAGCGGCGAAGTTGATCCAAAGGAAAAGAATTCAAAAAAACAAATACCTCTGCGGCTTTCCTCCACGCTTTACGCCGAGCTTATGCAGTGGGCGGAGGACGATTTCCGCTCTGTGAACGGACAGATCGAATATCTGCTGACCGAGTGCGTCAAGTACCGCAAAAAGAAAGGCGGCAAGTCAAGCCTTGACTGATTTTGACCGTAGCCCCTTCTTTCCGTAACTTGCAGCGCGAATATAAAATATTTTATGACGGGAGGTGCTTTCGATGGGAGATCTTGTTATTATGCTCGTATGCGGACTTTTGCTGCCGCTTACCATGCTTGGTCTGGGTCTTCTGATCTTGAAGACCCGTCCGCCCTTCAATGACATAATGGGCTACCGCACGACCTGGTCACAAAAAAATGAAAGGCTGTGGAATATGGGACAGGAACTCTTCGGGAGATACTGCACGATAACTTACATAGTGATCCTTGTTCTTTCAATACTCTGCGGCGTGATCCCGATAGCTTTGCACATGGACAGATACACAGCGGGTCTTATAAATGCAACAATGTATCTTGTGCAGTTTGTCTCGGTGTTCGCTGTGATCGGAGTGACGGACGCCAGGCTCAAAAGGTCTTACAAAAAAGAGGAGGGACGTGATGACTAACGCGGCGTTCTTTCTCGGCGGGATAGCATTGCCGCTTGTCACTATGATAGTCGGCTTTGTTCTGTGGAAAGTTCCGCCCGGGATAAATAACGGCTTCGGATTCAGGACAGAGCTTTCAAAAAGCTCGGATGAAGCATGGTACTTCGCGCAGAGATACTGCGGCAGAGGGCTTGTATATGTATCCGTGCCGCTGCTTGCGCTGTCGGCAATAACGTGCGGCATATGCTGCGCGTCGAAGGCCGGCTCGGACGGAAAATTCGGCGTGATACTTGTGATCGTTTTGTCGGGGATCGCGGCTATTGCGGCAGTAAATGCAGCCACCGATCAAAAGCTAAAAACAAGTTTTAAGGAAACACTTGAAAAGCGCCTTAACGATACTAACGAAAGTCGGTAAATATGAACGATAATATTCTGTATCTGATAGCCGAGATCCCAACGCCGGTGATAATCATGATAGTCGCAATTTCTATGTGGAGAAGCCCTCCGAAACGGAGCGAGAATTTCGGCTACCGGACACGGCGGTCACAGCTGAGTGAGGAAGCGTGGAACGCGGCTCAGATATTATACGGAAAATATGCAACAATACTGTTCGCTGTCACATTTGCGGCAACGGTAATAGCGGGAACTGTTCTCGTTTTCATAGACCCCGACGAGGACACCGCGTTGATCTTGTTTCTGGCTATCACGGCAGTTCAGGTGTGTGTTCTGATGGCGGTTATAGCAATGGTGGAGCGCAAGCTGAAAAAACTTTTTGACGAAAACGGAAAGCCACGGGGAGAGTGATAATATGGAAGATCTGTTGGAAGTGCTGTTTGAGGGGCTGATCGAATTTGTTTTTGAAGGGCTGACAAGCGCGTCCGAAAGCAAGCGCGTTCCAATGATACTGCGGATACTCGCGGCGCTGCTGGTGCTGCTGATCTTCGGCGGCGTGAGCGCCTTAATGGTCGTTGCCGGGATCGCGCTTCTGAAAGAAAGCTCCGTTTTTGCCGGGGTTTTTATGTTCGTGATCGCCGCGCTTGTCTGGATATTTGCGATCTGTAAATTTGTTAAAGTTTACCGTAACCATCAAAGCTGATGGCTGTGATCTGCGCTATAGTATCGGCAGTGATGATCGAAAAAAATTCCAAATGACTTTTTTGGTATTTTTTCGGAAAGAATATCAAAGCACATTCAGCCCATAATAATTTCACAGCGAAGAGCTGTAAAAAATGAATTATTTTCTTTCACGAAAGGAAGTTTTGATTATGGGAAGCGAATTTGCAAACAAGCACATCGGCTGTACTATCCACAACTGCGCAAACCACTGCTGCTGCGGTGATTACTGCTCTCTTGACAAGATCGAGGTAGGCACTCACGAAGCGAACCCCTCTGTAGTACAGTGCACAGACTGCCTGTCCTTTAAGGCAAAGCCGGGAGTTTGATCAACACGCGGCTTTTTGCGGTTTCGCGCAGCGAAATTGCCGTCGCTCCGACGGCAAAGCAAAAAACGCAGAGAACTTCGGGCGGACAGCCCGAAGTTTAGCGCGGCTTTTTGCGGTTTCGCGCAGCGAAATTGCCGTCGCTCCGACGGCAAAGCAAAAAACGCAGAGAACTTCGGGC
>JAIEDJ010000227.1 GCA_029068025.1 Oscillospiraceae bacterium
TATGAAAGCTCTATATTGACAAAATCCTTGAGTTTACGACCGCTTTTTGCGCATTTAAGATCGATCACAAGCCAGCTCCAGATATCAAAGCGGTCATCGGGCAAAAAACTCATATCCTCCGGAGGATTTTCAACTACCTCCTCGGTGAATTGTTCCACATCGTCAAATTCCACGGACATTTCGATCTCAAAATAACGTTCATCATCGGCGACCGCGGTTATAAGCTCCTCGTCGGGAACCGAAACACCGTCTCCGCAGATCAACCCGTCATAGCTGTGCTTTGCATAATCAAAAAGCCTGTATTCTTTGCCGCAGTCACGGCACTTCGCTTTGATAATAAGCGCGTATCTGCCGTCAACGGCTTGAATTCCGACACACGAGGGCGGATACTGCTCGCCGAAATACCGTATACCGAACGCACTGCAGCCGCACTCACAAACGATTTTTCCGTTCATATAGGTCTCGCCGTTTTCGGTAACGTTTAATAAGCCCGAAAGGTGCTTCGGGACTTTTACAGTGCCGCCCATTATGTTCTGTACTCGGCGTTGATCTTGACATATTCAAACGTAAGATCGCAGCCCCATGCAACAGCACTTCCATCGCAGCCGCTGTGAAGATCTACAAGTATCTTGATCTCTTCTTCGGAAAGAATCTGTGCAGCAGTTTCCTCAGAAAAATCGATCCCCGCACCGTCAACACATACCGTGATCTTGCCCTTAGAGCTTGCAAGCTCCACAGAAACGCTGTTTATATCAAATTCCGCGTCGGTATAGCCAATTGCGCAGAGAATACGTCCCCAGTTGGCGTCCGCTGCAAACAGCGCCGCTTTTACAAGGCTGGAGGAAATGACCGACTTTGCGACCTTCTTTGCGGTGTCCTCGTTTGGAGCGCCGTTTACTACACACTCGATGAGCTTTGTTGCGCCTTCGCCGTCGCGTGCCGTTTCACGCGCGAGATTCATCATAACGGCGAACAAGGCGTTTTCGAAGACCTCGTAGTTTTTATCCTCGCAGATGATCTCATTGTTTCCCGCAAGTCCCGAGGACATAAGGATCAATGTGTCATTGGTCGAGGTGTCGCCGTCAACGCTCACCATATTGTAGGTGATGGAATTCACCTTGCGGAGCGCCTTTTGCAGCAGCTCGCCGTTTATGTTTACATCCGTTGTGATGAACGCGAGCATGGTCGCCATATTCGGGTTGATCATGCCGCTGCCCTTGGAGATACCGCCGACATGGCACTTTTTGCCGCCCAGATCAAACTCCACGGCAAATTCTTTTTTGCGGGTATCGGTCGTCATAATTGCCTCGCAGGCGAGGGAACTTCCGTCCTCGGAAAGCAACTGAACAAGCGCGGGGATCTTAACGGCGATTGGTTCTATTCTGAGCTTCTGTCCGATAACGCCCGTAGAGCCGATAAGTACATCATCCGCGCCTATGCCAAGCTCCTTTGCGGCAAGAACGCACATTTCGTTTGCGATCTCAACTCCGTCGGGATTGCAGGTGTTGGCGTTTCCGCTGTTTACAATGACCGCCTGCGCGTATCCGTCCGCAAGATGCTCCTTGCTGACGATGATCGGCGCACCCTTAACTTTGTTTGTAGTGAACAGTGCGGCTGCCTTGCAGCGCTCTGAGCATACGATCATCGCGAGATCGCGCTTGGTGGTATTGCCTGCCTTGATACCGGCAATAACGCCGCCAGCCTTAAAGCCTTTAGCGGCACAAACGCCGCCGTCTATAAATTCATAGCCTTTAAATTTAACCATGGTTAAAACCTCTCTTTTATAAAAAGCCTTCTTTGATCTGCTCGATTATCAGTGACCAAAATTTATTTCGTCCGAATGTTGCGAAAATATCAAGCTTCAATATCTCACGCTTGAATTTCTTAACATTTGCTTTGATCACTTTCCAAGGAGCGTCATCATCGGGGTGATCCCAATTTACATAAAGCATCAACTGCTCAACAAAAGTCTTTAAATTCTTTGAAGTGTAAAACGCAAATTTATTTTCCGTATCAAGGAACCACACTTTGCCTCGCTTATCAATGCCAATCAG